>DNLZ01000254.1 GCA_003488325.1 Planctomycetaceae bacterium | reverse complement strand
CGACGCTGCGGCTGGCAGCCTGCTCGCGCGGGCCCGCTGGCTCGCGTCGGCGCTCCCGGAGCTCGGCCTGCCCCCGCTCGATGACCTGACGCTCGGCGGCATGCTCGAGTCGGTCTGCCACGGGCTGCGGGGACTCGACGAGATCCCGTCGGCGGACTGGTGGACGCCCATCGTCGGGATGGTGGGGGCCGCCCGGATCGCCGAGATCGAACGGCTCGCGCCGGCGCGGATCGACGTCGCGGGTCGCTCGCGACCCCTGCTCTACGAGACCGACGACTCGGCCCCGGCCCGGCCGCCGGTGCTGGCGGTGCGTATTCAGGAGCTGTTCGGCGTGCGCGAGACGCCACGTGTGGCCGGGGGGCGCGTGCGGGTGCTGCTCCACCTGCTCGGGCCCAACATGCGCCCGCAGCAGGTGACCGACGATCTCGCGAGCTTCTGGGCGACCACGTATCCCGTCGTCCGCAAGGAGTTGCGCCGACGCTACCCGAAGCATGCGTGGCCGGACGACCCGCTCGCCTGATCGCGAGCGGCACGGTCTCACATCGCCCGGAAGGCCGCCTCGGTCCGCGACAGGAGATCGTCCTCCCCGATGACCTGCTCGATGAACGCGCGGCACGGATAGCCCGCCTCGAACTCGTCCTGCAAGGCCCGGGCGAAGCCGCCGTTCTCGATCTCCGTCAGCACCTCGCGCATGTGCGCCGCCATCCCCTCGCGGTCGATCGCGAACGTGCGCGTCATGCCGCCGAAGGCCGCCGCATAGCCGTGGGCGCGGCTCGACGAGAGGAAGCCGTCGCGGGCCATCTGCGAAAAGGTTTCCGACATCTCGCCCGAGAGATACATCTCCAGCAGCAGTCCGAGCGGCGAGAGCCCCGCTTCGACACCGACGTGGAACGCGGAGAGGATCGCGGCCCCGAGCCACGGTCCGCAGGCCTGCTCGACGTAGAGGTCGAGCACCGCCTCCTCCCGGGCGCTCATCTCGAGGGCGCCCTGCCGCAGCGAGCCGGCGCCGGCTGCGATCGCCAGGAGCCGCGTCCACGCGGTCCCCGTGACGTCCTGCTCGACGCCGACGTAGCTCAGATAGCCCCGTCCCGCCAGGAAGCGCTCGCGAATGGCGTCGCCCCCCATGCGCGGCGCGAAGAGGCCGACGTCGAGATCCGTCGCGGGAACCACGAGGCCGTTGGCGAGCGCGTAGCCCGAGGCGAAGACGAGGAGCGTCCTTGCGCGGAGGCGGGGGGCGATGCGGGCGAGCACGGCGGGCTGCACCTCGTCCGGCACGAGCACGAGCGCGACGTCGGCCTCGGCCGCCGCCTCGGCCAATGTCGTCACGTGAAAACCGTCGTCGCGTGCCTGCCGGCTCGAGGGCTCGTCATCGCTTCCGACGAGCACGCGGGCCTCGAGCGTGTCGCGCAGATTGAGCGCCAGGGGCCGGCCGAGCAGGCCGTACCCGAGGATCGCGATGGTCGTGCCGCGCAGCGCCCCCGGGTCGGCGTGCTCGTCACGAAACATCCGGTGCCGGCGCGGCGGAGGAGGAGTGCTCACGGGCTGCCTCGCGAAAGCTTTCCAGGAGGGGATCGACCAGCAGGATGAACTCACGGAGGCGGGTCGGGCTCATGCCTCGCACCGTGATGCGTCCGGCGAGGAACGAGGCGGCCAGCGAACAGCGGCCGAATGCCGCATCGTGGAGCGTGCCCAGCGGCATCCGCACGACGAGGGAAGGCGTGTCTCCGGCGCTGACGCAGCACAGCGCGGCTGGGGTCGCGACCAGCTGCACGCGGGCGCCCGTGTCGGGAAACTCCCACAGGATCGCGGGCATCGCTGCGGCGAGCTGCCGGCGCTGGTCGGCGTCGAGCCGGCCGTCGAGCCGCTCGATCACCCTCCCCATGAGGGCTGAGACCTCGTCGCCCCCGCCCCCGAGGAATTCGGGACGCTGGGCGTGTGGGCGGACCGGCATGCGGCGGATCATCCTGCAAGGTGCGCTGCTGGGCGCGCTGCTGAGTGCGTTCCGGCCGATCCCGGCCCGGTGGTGAACTTACCGCACCGGAGCCGGGGTACAAGCGAGCGCGGCGGAATGCGCGGCGGAGGGCTCCTGCGCGTCGACGGACACCTGCGCCGCGTGCAGCGCCGCCGGCAGAACCACCGTGACCGTCGTGCCGCGCCCCGGAGCGCTCGCGATGCGAATCGAGCCGTCGAGCATCTCCACGAGCGACTTGCAGATCGACAGCCCGAGTCCTCCGCTCCGGTGGCCGTCGCCGTGGCTGTGGGCGGGGTCGGACTTGTAGAAGCGTTCGAAGACGCGCGCGAGCTCGTGTGCTTCCAGCCCGACGCCGGTGTCCTCGACGGCGAGGGTCGCGTGACCGTCGTCGCACCGCACGCGTGCCGTGACACGGCCCCCGTCCGGGGTGAATCGCAGGGCATTGTCGAGCAGGTTTCCCACGATGCGGCGCAGCCCGGCGGCGTCGCCCGTCACGGGCACCGGTGCCGACGCGTCGGCGGCCAGATCGATTCCCTGCTCGCCGGCCACGCCGGAGAACATGGCGACGGACTGTCGCACGATCAGCGAGAGGTCCACGGTCTCCTTGCGCACGATCCTCTGGTCGCCGGCGTGCTCCGCGAGCAGGAGCAGGTCGTTGGTGACCCGCGACAGCTGGCGGGAGGCCTCCAGCGTGTCCGTGAGAACCTCGCGGATGTCGGCCGTGTTCCCGTCGCCGGCGACCGCCACCTCGAGCGAGCTCTGGATGGCGGCCAGCGGTCCACGCAGTTCGTGGGCCGCATCGGCCACGAACCGCTCCTGTCGCTGCACGTGGTCCGCCACCTGGTCGAGCAGATGGTTGATGGTGTGCGAGAGTCGGTCGAGCTCGTCGCCCGTGCCGCGCTCGGGCAGTCGGTCCTCGAGATGCGTGGGCCTGAGCCCGCCGGCCGTGCGCAGGATATCGCCCACCGGGCGCGTGGCCTGCACGGCGAGCAGGTAGCCGATGAGCGGTGTCAGCAGCGTCACCACCACGCCCATCGGCACCAGCAGCCGCATCAGGCCGGTCACACTCTCGTCGAGCACGCCCGTGTGCATGCCCACGCGAAGGTGGTAGCGGGGCCGCCCCGGCTGTCGGATCCACTGGCGCACGTACCGGTAGGGGCCGACGTCCGCGACCACCTCCCGGCGATCGAGCCTGCTCGGAGGGTGGTCGGCGATCGCGTCGGGACAATTGTCACTCTTCCAGACCGTCTGCCCGTCGTTGGTGAGCAGGTGCATGAACCAGCCGCGCGTCTGATGGCTGGCCGTCATCCGACGCATCCCGTCGACCACCTCGTCGATGTCGGGATGGTTGTCGCGCAGCGCCGACGTGATCTCGATGACGGCGGCCCGCAGCATGCCGTCGGCCTCGCGGTAGAGCATGGACCGGGCGGCGATGCGCACGACGACGAGCGTCGCCAGCGTGGTCACGAGCACGACCGCCGTGTTCCAGAGCGTGAGCCGGACACGGAGGCTCGTCCGCCATGCCCGTTCACTCCGCGGCCAGCGCATAGCCACGGCCCCGGACGGTGCGGATGAAGGAGGTTGATCGGCCACGATCGAGCTTGCCGCGCAGCCGGTTGATGTGCACCTCGATCACGTTCGTTGGCCCGTCCCAGTCAAAGCCCCAGACGTGCTCGCAGAGCATCTTTCTGGTGACCACCTGTCCCTTGAACCTCATCATGAGCTCGATCATGGCGAGCTCCGTCGGCGTGAGGTCCACCGTCCGGCCACCGACCGAGAGCCGCTTGCTGCCGAGGCACAGCGAGAGCTTCCCGGCCTCGAGCTTCAGCGCGGGCTTGTCCGACGTGCGGCGATGCACCGCCTCGATGCGGGCGAGCAGTTCATCCATCTCGAAGGGCTTGGGCAGGTAGTCGTCTGCCCCCGCCTCGAAGGCCTCGAGCTTCTCGTCGATGCTGCCCCGGGCCGTGAGGACGATCACGGGCGTCCGCGATCCGTGGGACCGTGCGGCCCGCAACACCTCGACACCATCCGCGCCGGGCAGCATGAGGTCGAGGATCACGAGATCGCTCGACAGGATCGTCTCGTCCCGAATCGCCGCCTCACCGTCGTCGACGCAGACGCATTCGTGGCCGGCCCCTTTGACGGCCTTGCTGACGGAACGGGCGATGATCGGATCGTCCTCGATGACAGCGACGAGCATCGGCACGTGTCCCCGCCGCGACGGTCGGATGGGCGTACGCCACCTGCGACCTATCGCACGTCACGACCCATCATACCGCCGTGACTGCAGTGCCGCGACCGCGTCGCGCAGCGAGGCGACCTCGGCCTCGAGCGCGTCGAGGCGATCCTCGAACGAGCCTGCGCGGCCGATGGCGTGGTCGGTGGTGGCGGGACCCGCCGTGGCATGGTCGGCCGGCATCGCCGCGACACGGCGCGCTGGTTGCTGGCCGCGCGGTTCCGCGGATGCAGGGGGTTGCGGCGATGTCGTGGCCGGTCCCACGCCGGCCCTCACCTTGGCGAGCGATTCCTCCGGAAGGAGGCCGTGCGTGAGCATCCGACCTCGGCCCGGTGGCGAGAGCCAGACGACGAGTCCACGCTCGGCGAGACGGTCGAGATGCTGGCGGAGCACGTCGAGGTCGGGAATCTCGTCCATCCGACTCGCGCGGCCGCGCAGGTCGCCCTCGGTCTGCGCGCCGCGGAGCAGCAACTCGCCGAGGATGGCGAGTTCCTCCTTGGAGGCACCGAGCCACTCGTAGGCGAGGTGGCGGTAGCGGGCGATCTTGCCGTTGCCGTAGACCTCGGCGATCGCCCCACACTGCCGCAGGCCCGCGAGGGCCTTCGTCACCTGTTCCTCGTCGAGCGACGTCACCGGGTCGCGGTTGCTCTTTTGATTGCAGCCGTTGACCAGCGCGTTGAGCGACAGCGGATACTGATCCGGCGTCGTCTTTCCCTTCTCGATGAGCGTGCCGAGCACGCGGCGCTCGGCTGCGTCGAGAGGCCGCACCGGCCTGGTCGCCTCCGCTCCGTTCATGGCTGAATCCTCCGGGACGAGCCGACATCCTACCGGCGACCCGTGCGACCGACCCCCCCGGCGCTCGCGGGATCACCGGCTGGCAGGGACTCCCGGCGCGGGGTGGTGCGGGCAGCCGTCCGGGCTGAACAGGGCGCTCGCCTCGTCGCCGCGGGCCGCGACATACGCGACGAGGTCGAGGACTTCGTCCCGCGTGAGCTTGTCGAGCAGCCCCTTCGGCATGATCGAGACCGGCGACGCGACCCGCTCGTCGATCGAGTCCTTGCGGATGCGGATGGGTGCGGCCTTGAGGACGGGGTTCTCGACGAGCGCCACCTCCGTCGGTGTCTCCTCCACGACGAGGCCGGTGAGAGATCGGCCGTCGTCGGTGAGGATCGTCGTGGAACGATATTTCTCCTCGATCCGCAGCGAGGGCTCGAGGATGTGCCGCGTGACCTCGAGGGGATTCATGTCGGCGGACAACTTCGCCAGCTCCGGTCCGAAGTTGTTGCCCGCGTCCCCCAGGCGATGGCACGCGACGCAGCTGGCCGTGCGGAAGATTTCGCGCCCGTGCACGAACGACCGTCCCTTCTCGAGCGACCGCACGTCGGCCTCGAGGTCGGCGAGCGTCCACTGGGTGCGCGGGCGGCGGTCCGCGA
This sequence comes from Planctomycetaceae bacterium, assembly GCA_003488325.1. Classification (GTDB taxonomy): domain Bacteria; phylum Planctomycetota; class Planctomycetia; order Pirellulales; family UBA1268; genus QWPN01. The sequence continues at coordinate 5,686 of DNLZ01000254.1, read as the reverse complement.
GCAGGTCGTCGCGAATCGGCAGGGGATGGGCCGCGAGGGAACCGGCCGGGTCGGCGAGGTAGGCCTCCAGGTCGTCCACCACGTAGAGCGCGCCGAACATCCGTCGCCAGTGACCGGGATAGGTGCAGACGTACGGATAGACGCCCGGCTCGGTCGGCGCCGTGAACGTCACGCGCTGCGTGGACTGCGGCTGCATGAGCGTGCTGGCGGCCAGCACGTCGGGCGACTCGGGCACGAAGGACCGCTTGGCGAACCCGGGATCCTGCGCCTGCGCCTCGGCCGCCTCGCCCACCGCCTGCATCCGCCCCGGGCGGGTGATGACGAAGTTGTGCGGCATCGCATCGAGGTTCTCCAGGACGAAGAGCACCGGTCGCCCGGCCTGCACGGCGACCGTCTCCTGGTCGTAGGCCATGCGCTCGTAGACCGTGCCGATCCGCACGACCCGCACGCCAAGGTCGGCGAGCTCGCGGCGACGCGCGCGGCCATCCTCGGGTGGCAGCCGCGTCGTCAGAGCCTCGGCGAACTGCCACGCCGCGAGCCCCGCATCGCTCGAGCGCTCCTGCGTCGAGGATGCACGGATCGCCTCGACGAGCGGGCCGACGAGACCGGCGGCCTCCTCCGCCGGCCAGGATGCCACGGAAATCCTCGATACGGCCCGGATGGCGTCATCGCGGTCGATGCCGGCCCGGATGAAGGGGGCGATGCGTCGGAAGGCCTCCTCCTCGCGTCCCTTCACGCCGACGAGCGCCGCGAAGACGGCGCGGCGGACGCTGCCAGCGAGTCGTTCGGCCTCGCTCGTGAGCGCGAACTCGGCGGCCGGCGCGGGCGCGGGCTGCTTCTCCGCACGGAACACCTCGGCACGGTTCGCATCGAGGGCCACGAGCGTGAAGCCGTCGAGCCGCTTCGCGAGGCCGCCCTCGCCGCGGTTGTGGACGACGATTCGGTCGATCGGGTGCGGTCCACCGAGGTCGACCTCCCACCAGGGATCGGTCGTGTTCTCCTCCGAATGGGTCTGCGTGCCGGACGCGTAGATCGGATCGGTCCGACCGTCGATGGCGCGGGCCGCGTCCCCGCCATGCGCCGTGTTCTTCTGCGTGGCCCGGCCGGAACGGGCGACGTTCGCGCCACCCGCGAAGACCTCCACCTCGGCGAGCGTGAGCGTGCGCCCCTGGCCGGGCAGCGCCACCCGCACGTAGCGGGCCGACGTGCCTCCGCCGTTCGTGGGCATCGCGGACGGGCTGTCGAGGAGCGGGACGATGCGATCGTAGAGCCTCGACCCCACGGCGGGATCACCGACGAGCGGCAGTGCGGACACGAGGTCGACCAGCCGACGGGGATCGGTCGCGGCGAGATCCCAGACGCGGTCGACACCGTCGCCGCCCGCGGCGGCGTCGATCGTCATCAGTGCCACATAGCCGATCCGTCGCAGCGCCGGTCGCCGGGCACCGGTCGCGAGGTCCTGCATGTCCCCGCGGAGCTCGACGAGCTCGCCGGCGGGCCGTCCCAGCAACAGGCGGATGAGCGCGAACACGGTGGCGGAGTCGACCTCACCCTCGCGTGCGTCGAGTGTGGCGAGGGCGTCGGCGACGACCTTCACCACGCTCGTGCGATCGGTCGCGGCCAGTTCCGCCACCGCCTCGGCACGGAGCCTGTCGTCGAGCCCGGGACGCAGGAGCATCTCGCGGTAGACCAGCGGCGAACGCGGCACGGCGGCGAGTGCGTCGTTGGAGAGCGACCGATAGAGGAAGCGTCGCCCGGCATCGGTCCGGAAGACGAGCCGCTCGCCGGCCCGTTGAGCCCGCTGGAACTCCGGCTCGAGCACCCGTTTCGCCTCCTGCTTCACGTACGCGAGCGCCTCGTCCGTCGGAAACTCATCCACGATCGCGAGCGCCTCGATGGCGGACGGCTGCCGGAGGAACGTGGCGGTGCGCAGCGCCTCGAGCCGCACCCGCGGACTCGCGTCTCCCGCTCCCCGAAGCACGACGCCGAGCGGGTCGCTCAGGCGATCCGCGATCGCGGCGACGACGCGCATCCCGGCGGCCCGTGATCGCGGGTCGTCCGCCGTGAGGACGGCCTCGATGAGGGCGGGCTCCACGCGGTCGAAGTGCCGGAGCATCCAGAGCGCCTCGAGTTGCTCATGCTCGAAGGCCGTGGTCCCGCGCTCCCGTTTTGCGAGCCACGCCTCGACCGCCGGCACGACCTCCTCCTCCGGACGTCCCGACAGCTCGATCCGTGCGCGATACCGCACGCGGTCGATGGGATCGGAGAGGAGTCGGACGAGTTCCTGCACCGGCCGGCCGGCGATCGGCACCGGTGTCACGAGCGGCCGACCATCGACGACCACCCGGTACACGCGGCCATGCACGGCGTCCCGGCTCGGGTCGCGCAGGTTGTGCTGCATGTGGCCGATGATGGGGTTGTGCCAGTCGGTGAACCAGATGGCGCCGTCGGGCCCCATCTCGATGTCCGCGGGACGGAAGTTGGGATCGGTGCTCGACACGATCGGCTCCACCTCGACGGCCCGGGGGAACGCGTCCACGGCCGGATCCGCGGGAGCCTCGAACGCGTAGCGCAGGATGCCCTGAAATCCGATGACGTTGCCCACGAGGAGGTTGCCCTGGAACGCCTCGGGGAAGTGCGGGCTCGAGAGCGTCTCGATCGCGGGGCAGGGTCGCGTGCGCTGCTTGTAGACGCTCGGCGCCTTCGAGTGCTTTTCCATGCCGTCGAGCCGCGTCGAGAAGACGCTGCCCCAGTAGGGCACCGCCCCGGTGCCGTCGACGACGATGTCATCCCCCCACCGGTCGAACGCGTGGCCGTGCGGATTGGCGAACGAGTAGGACGTGTAGAGCCCGACCTTTCCCGTGCGCGGCTCGTAGCGGAACACGGCGCCGTTGGCCACGCGGGCGGGAGGACCCCACGGGCTCTCCGGCTGCGAGTGGTGGAACGTGCCCTCCTGAAAATAGAGGGTGCCGGCCGGATCGAGCGTGAAGCTGTTGGCCGTGTGGTGCGTGTCCGCGGTGTCGAGGCCGTAGATGATGCGGCGCTTCACGTCGGAGCGATCGTCGCCGTCGGTGTCCTCGAGGTAGAGGACGTCCGGCCCCTGTGCGACGATCACGCCCTTCCCCCAGAACTCGAAGCCGGTGGGATTGTGCAGGTCGCCGGCGAACGTGGTGCACCGGTCCGCGCGGCCGTCGCCGTCGGCGTCCTCGAGGATGAGCAGCTTGTCGTTCATCTCGCCGTCGGGTCGCCAGTGCGGATAGGTGGGCCACGCCGCCACCCAGAGCCGGCCCTTCGTGTCGAACGCCATCTGCACGGGATTGACGAGCTCGGGAAACATCGCCTCGTCGGCGAAGAGCACGACCCTCATCCCGGCATGCACCGTCATCGCGCCGATCGCCGACTCTCCGGAGAGGAACTCGTGGGCGCCGCCCGGCAGCGATCCCGGCTTGTTCGTGGCCACCGGGATCAGGTCAGGCAGCCCGGCGTCGTCGACCGGGGGCAGGGGGGCCGCGGGATCGTCGAGCGTCGCGGCCGTGGCCCAGATGCGGCGGTCGCGGTTCCCCGTCTTCACGTCGAGGTATTCGAGTTCGCGCTGCGCGACCTCGTAGTTGGTCTGCCCCGCCTTGTAGGTGCGGTCCACCATGCCGGGCGTGAACTTCAGCCACGCGCGGCCGCCGTAGGTCGAGTAGCCGTCGGTCACGCGGTAGCGATGGAACCAGTGCCAGTTCTTGTCGGCGACGGCCTTCTGCAGCCGCTCGAGCGCCGCGTCGGTCCGCTGGGGGTGCGGGCCGAAGAGCGCCTCGTCGATGATGCGTGAGATGATCCGGTCGCCGTGGGCGTTGGGGTGGATGCCGTCGTCGGTGAGCGGCCGGTCGGCCCTCGCGTACGCCTCGAGCGTGGGCGTGAAGAGATCGACGCAGGCGACTCCCTCCGCACGGCACACCTTCTCGAGCGCCTGCGTGTAGAGCCTGAGATTGGCGTTGTGGGCCGCGCCGTCCGGCCAGTGGGGCCGATGCAGATTTTCGTGGGCGATCGGCGAGATCATCACGAGCCGAGGCGGCGACACGCCGTTGTACTTCTGGGCGAGCGTGTGCCTGATGAACGTCGCCACGTGCTCCTCGAAGGCGGCCACCCCATCCGGTCCCGCGTGGGCCTCGTTGGACCCGAAAAACGCGAGGATCACGTCGGCGCGGGTGCCGGTGAGCTCGAAGCGGTTTTCACGGACCGCCGACTTGTCGGCCACGTCGTCGGGCTTTGGAATCGGCGCCGCGCCGGCGAGCCACTGGTCGGGCGTGCCGAAGTCGGCGCTTCTGAGCCGCCTGGCGGGATCGACCTCGTCGCCATCGAAGCCGAGATTGCGGATGACGAGCCGATGCCCGGGGAACCGCGAATGAAGAAGGACCTCGAGCCAGCCGGAGTGCTGCATCGCGTCGGCCACACCACCGCCGATGATGCAGATGTGCGCTCCCTCGGGCAGTTCGAGCCGTGCGGCATCCGCTTGCCGCGGGACGCTGCACGCCGCCGCCAGCAGGATGAGTCCGATGGATCCCGGATGCGGACGTCGGCGCATGATGCTCGAGGCTCCTCGGGGAAGCGATGCTCCGTCACGGAATGGGAACGCGAAATTATATCGGTCCCGTCGGGGCTGGCTGTCGGCGCGACAGGGCCGTACATTCGGCGAAACGTCGCGCGTCTGTCCAGGCGGCGTGTCGTTCGTTCTGCGGCCTCGCCGCGTGCCCCCACCCTCGTCTCGGAAGGATTCCTGCATGCCCCTGCTCGTCGTCGGCAGCGTCGCCCTCGATTGCGTCGAGACCCCCACCGCTCGACGCGACGACGTCCTCGGCGGGTCCGCGGTGTTCTTCTCCTATGCGGCCCGGTTTTTCTCCCCCGTGCAGATGATCGGGACGGTCGGGGAGGATTGGCCTCGGGAACACACGGCGTTTCTCGAGCGGCGGGGCATCGACACCTCGGGAATCGAGACGATCGCCGGCGGCAAGACGTTCCGCTGGCGGGGTCGCTACCTCCCCAACATGAACGACCGGGAGACGCTCGAGGTGCATCTCAACGTCTTCGGCGACTTCCGCCCCAAGCTGAACGGCAACCACCGACGCAGCCAGTTCGTGTTTCTCGGCAACTCGTCCCCCACGACGCAGCTCTCCGTGCTCGACCAGGTGCCCGAGGCCGCGCTCACCGTGGCCGACACGATGGATCTCTGGATCAACATCCAGCGCGACGAACTGGAGGCGCTCCTGCGGCGCATCGACGGACTCGTGCTCAACGACGCCGAGGCGAAGCTCCTGGCGGAGGACGAGAATCTCGTCCGCGCGGGACACGCCGTCCGGCGGATGGGCCCCAAGTTCGTGGTCATCAAGAAGGGGGAGCACGGCGCGATGTTCTTCAGCGAGCACGAGATGTACGTCATGCCCGCCTACCCGACGCCGCAGGTGGTCGATCCCACCGGGGCCGGTGACAGCTTCGCCGGCGGGATGATGGGGCACCTCGCGGCGCTCGGCCGCTTCGACCCGCAGGCTCTCAAGGAGTCGCTCGCCTACGGCGTGATCACCGCGAGCTTCACCGTCGAGGATTTCAGCCTCGACCGGCTGGCGGCCATCGACCGCGGCGATCTCGATCGCCGGGTCGCCGAATACCGCCAGATGCTCACGTTCTAGAGCGCATCCGAGATACG
>DNLZ01000172.1:4065-5364 GCA_003488325.1 Planctomycetaceae bacterium | reverse complement strand
TGGAAAAACCCCCACACCTCCGCGGTGTCGCGCCGCATGCCCCCGGCCCGCCCCTCGACCACGGCGCGATACGCCACTCCGCAGGGGCGATCGAACGAGCCGATCGTGACCCGGCCGTCGGACAGGCTCCGAGACGTGACCGGGATCCTCGTCCACGGCCCACGCATCGACGTCTGAATCTCGACCCGCGCATCACCGATCGGCACGTCGTTCGGCATCTCGAGCACGAGCGACACCTCCTCCCCGGGGTGCGGCTGCACGGGATCCGGAAGCGCACGAAACGTCGTGAAGAGGTCGCGCCTCGGCTCGGCCGCCCGGCCCGGGCCTTGCCATCCGAGCCGCCGCTTCTGGGCGTCGTCGATCCACGACTCACCGAGCCAGCCCCGGTACTGACCCAGACCCATGACCGAGCCGTCGAGCGGATCGGGATGCGGCAGGCCGATCGCATGCCCGACGCCCTCGTGGTAGACGACGCAGTCGCTGCCCCGCATCGGCACCCTCCAGCCATCGGCGCTGACGAGCCCCCACCCCTTGCCCTCGTCACCGAGGTAGACCGCGCGCGAGCCGCCGGCCCGCGCTCCCGGCACGTGGGTCCCGTCGGTCGCGAGGCTCCCGTCGAAACGCCAGCCGTCGCGCGTCGGCGTCTGCCGCGAAAAATCGTCGAGCGGCCGCCAGTTGACGTCACTGAGCACGACGAGCACCGGAAAGCCGCCCGCAGCCTCCCGGGCAGCGGCGAAGCCCACCGCCGCCTCCGCCTCCCGCATCGTGCGATCGAAGATGCGATTCGCATCCCCTTCCCGGAGCAGGCGCGTGGGTGACGACGACACGACCGGACGCGGATGGACGACGACCTTCAAACGTGATGCGTCGCCAAACTCCCGGGCGTGAAACGCCTCGATCCGACGGGCGAACCAGCCGATGCGCTCCGCCCAGTCCGCGATGGGCACGCGATCCGCGGGCACGAAGTAGACGATCGTCGCGGCGATCGTCGCGATCGAATGCCGCCCGTCCCACGTACGAAGCGGCCCGCCGGCGCCCGCCGCGGCCTCATCGGCACGCCCCGCCGTCCCCGCGATCCCCGCGCCCAGGACGACGATGCCGAGCCCGATCCGACCGAGGAAGAAAGCCGCGACACGCGACCGCGACACGGGGCCGGCTGGAGACGACACGTCCGATTCCAGTGGCACGGATGCCGGCGCACGCGTGTCAGGATGACTCGCGGAGCGCCGCCTTGGCCGCGGCCAGTCGCGCCACCGGCAGCCGGAAGGGCGAGCAGCTCACGTAGTCGAGCCCGAGATC
>DNLZ01000172.1:1687-3678 GCA_003488325.1 Planctomycetaceae bacterium | reverse complement strand
CGGCCCTTCTCGACCGCGATCTCCATCAGACGGCCGACGCCCGAGACGTCGATCGACGCGAAGGGGTTCGCCTTGAAGATGCCCTCGTCGGTGTACCGCTGGAGGAACGAGCCCATGTCGTCCCGGCTCATGCCCAGGCACGTCTGCGTCAGGTCGTTGGTGCCGAAGGAGAAGAACTGCGCGGTCTCCGCGATCTCCGCGGCCGTGAGCGCGCCGCGTGGGATCTCGATCATGGTGCCGACGAGGTACTTGATCTTCTGCCCGGTCTCCTGCTGCACGGTCGCCGCGACCCGATGGACGATGTCGACCTGGTTGTCGAGCTCCTTCTTGAAGCCGACGAGCGGGATCATGATCTCCGGACGCACCTTGATGCCGTCGGCCTGCACCTTCGCCGCCGCCTCGAAGACGGCCCTGGCCTGCATCTCGGAAATCTCCGGGAAGCTGATGCCGAGCCGGCAGCCGCGGTGGCCGAGCATCGGATTGAACTCGTGCAGCGCCGCGACCCGGGCCCGCACGCGCTCGACCGGAATCCCGAGCTTGCGGGCCAGGTCGGCCTGCGCCTGGTCGTCGTGCGGCACGAACTCGTGCAGCGGCGGGTCGAGGAAGCGAATCGTCGCCGGACGGCCCTCGAGCGCCCGGAAGATGCCCTCGAAGTCCTCCCGCTGGTACGGCAGGAGCTTCGCGAGCGCGTCGCGGCGTGCCTCCACCGACTCCGCGAGGATCATCTCGCGCATCGCGTCGATCCGGTCTCCCTCGAAGAACATGTGCTCGGTGCGGGCCAGCCCGATCCCCTCGGCCCCGAACGCGATCGCCTGCCGCACCTGCTCCGGGGTGTCCGCGTTGGTCCGCAGGCCGAGCGTCCGGTGCTTGTCGGCGAGCTTCATGATGAAGGCGTAGTACTGGTAGACCTCGGAGTCCTCAGGCTTCATCGTCCCGGCGACGAGCACCTGCTTGAGCTCGCTGTCGGCCGTCTGGATGGCCCCGGCAAAGACCTCGCCGGTCGAGCCGTTGATCGAGATGGCGTCCCCCTCGCGCAGCGTGCGGCCGCCGCAGGAGAGCGTGCCGCGTGCGTAGTCGATCTGAATCGCTCCCGCACCGGCCACACACACCTTCCCCATCTGCCGAGCCACGAGTGCCGCATGGCTCGACACGCCGCCGCGGCTGGTGAGGATGCCCTCGGCCGCGATCATGCCCCGGAGGTCCTCGGGGCTCGTCTCGACACGCGCGAGCACCACCTTCGCACCGCCGGCCGCGAGCTGCTCAGCCTTGGCCGCCGTGAAGACGAGCTGCCCGGTCGCCGCCCCCGGACCCGCCGGCAGGCCGCTCGTCAGCAGACGACCCTCCTTGCCGGCCGCCTCGTACGCGCGGCGATCGAAGATCGGCGCGAGCAGCTGCGAGAGGGCGTCGGGGTCGGCCGAGCGGATCGCGTGGTCGGGGGTCATCAGCTTCTGCTGGACCATGTCGTGCGCGATCTTCACGTAGGCCAGTGCGGTCCGCTTGCCGTTGCGCGTCTGGAGCATGTAGAGCTTCTTGCGCTCGACCGTGAACTCGAAGTCCTGCACGTCGCCGAACTTCTTCTCGAGCGTCTGCCGCACCTTCTCGAGCTGCTTGTAGGTGCCCGCGAACATCGGGTCGTGCTGCATCTCGGCGACCGGCTTGGGCGTCCGCACGCCGGCGACGACGTCCTCGCCCTGGGCGTTCACGAGATACTCGCCGTAGAAGATGTCCTCCCCCGTCGCCGGGTCGCGGGTGAAGGCCACGCCCGTGGCGCAGTCGTCCCCCATGTTGCCGAACACCATGCTCTGCACGTTGACGGCCGTGCCCCATTCGTCGGGGATCTTGTACTTCCGGCGATAGATGATCGCCCGCTCGTTCATCCAGCTGCCGAAGACCGCCCCGACCGAGCCCATCAGCTGCTCGAAGGGATCCTGCGGGAACGGCTTCCCGGTGCGCTCCTGGATCAGGGCGAAGTAGCGGCGGATGAGCTCACG
>DNLZ01000172.1:0-1297 GCA_003488325.1 Planctomycetaceae bacterium | reverse complement strand
TCGTCGAAGGGCTCGTGCTCGTTCTCGTGGCGCTTCTGCACCCCCATCACCACGTCGCCGTACATCTGGATGAACCGGCGGTAGGAGTCGTACGCGAAGCGGGGATTGCCCGTCGCCTCCGCCAGGCCCCGCACCGTCTCGTCGTTGAGGCCCAGGTTGAGGATCGTGTCCATCATGCCGGGCATGCTGTCGCGGGCACCGCTGCGCACGCTGACGAGGAGTGGATTCCGGGGATCGCCGAACTTCTTGCCCGTCTCCTTCTCGATCAGCTTCACGAAAGATGCGACCTCGGCCTCGAGCCCCTTGGGGAACGATCGCTTGTTCGCGTAAAAGTCGATGCACACCTGGGTCGTGATCGTGAATCCCGGCGGCACGGGAAGCCCGATCTTCGTCATCTGCGCGAGGTTCGCCCCCTTGCCGCCGAGCAGCGACTTCATCGAGCCGTCCCCATCGCAGCGGTCGTGCCCGAAGAAATAGATCATCCGCCCGCCCTTGCCCCCGCCACCGGAACGCGAGCGACCCGACTTCTTGCCTTCGGACTTCTTGCCTCCGGACTTCTTCTTGAGGAGCGACTTGGCCATGGGGAGGGCGACGCCTTTCGAGAGGATGGAGATCCGGCCCGCGGACGCGGATTTTCTGCGGAAAACGCGATGACTCTACGTGCGCCATCGGCGCGCGTCAACGAGGCGGTGGCGGTCGGGTCAGCGCGGCGGGTGGGATCCGGCGGATTCCGCCGTCGCCACCACGAATGCCCCCACGCCCGCGGCGAACGCGACGGCGGCCGCGGCGACGATTTCGGTCGGCAGTGCGGCGGAGAGCGGGCTCACGAGTTCCGCATCGAAGGCCGCTTCACCCGCCCACGCCACGAGCGCGAGCGGCATGGCGTTGTGCACCGCATGGCCGACGACCGCCGGGAGGATGCTTCGTGAGCGGATCGTCAGCCATCCGAGCAGGAGCCCGAGCGCGAAGGTCTGAGGCATCCGCTCCGGGAGCATGTGAAACAGCGCGAACAGGGCCGCCTGCGCGACGTTGGCGAAGGCACGCCGGCCCGCAGGTGACGACCGCCCCGCGAAGGCGGTCAGGATCCAGCCCCGGAAGAACGTCTCCTCCACGAGGGCCGGCACCACGGAGACGAGCAGGGCCGCCTGCCACGGGGGCGTGTCGCGCATGAAGCCGAAAAGTCGCCGTGAGAGCGCCTCGGCCTCCGCCGACATGCCCGTCCCGCGGACGGCGAGGAGGGCGGCCGCCCCGAGAAAAAAGAGTCCGCCGCCGGCCAGTGCGGCCGCCCCCGTGGCCA
>DNLZ01000328.1:8476-8645 GCA_003488325.1 Planctomycetaceae bacterium | reverse complement strand
TTCGCACGCTCGCGCCGTGCGCGACATGCGGACAGACGGAGGCCGCGACCGTCGGCTACTTCACGCCGAACTTGTAGGCGGTGTTCCGCGGGTCGAAGTCGGCGTCGGTGAAGCCGTTGTTGAGCTTCACGTTCATGTAGGTGTACTCCTCCATGAGCACCGGTTCGCC
>DNLZ01000328.1:5714-8108 GCA_003488325.1 Planctomycetaceae bacterium | reverse complement strand
TCGTCGTCGATGAACACACGCGCCAGGTGGAAGCGGAAGTTCCGCCTTGGCACCGGGTGCACCACCTGCACGCAGGTGCAGACGCGGCCGTTCACCTTCGCGCCCGGGAAGAAGTTCACCTCGCACTCGCCGAAGTGCCGGTCGTGCTCGGCCACCTCGACGAGTCGCCGAGCGAGATTCTCGACGCCGAGCTCCGTGATCGCGTAGCGATTGCCCTGCATCGCGAGCATGCTCTGCGGCTTGAGCGAGACGGTGCCCACCATCGCCCGGACACCGCTGCCGGCGTGCGCGAGCATGTTGCCGTCGTTCTGACCGGCGACGTAGATCACCTCCTGCCCCTTCACCCCTTCCGGAGCGAGGAAGTAGAGGTAGACGCTGAACGGCTCGTGACGAATCTTCGCGAACATGTACTCGTGGTCATTGAGCTGCCCGTCGATCCGCTCGCGCTTCACGACGGTGCAGGAGTAGTCGCGAATGGTCGCCCGGAGGTTTCCGAGGCCCTTTTGCGCCAGCTCGAGGGCGGGATCGAGCGGGTGCGTGGCGGCCGTGACCGCCTGGGCATCCGCGGCATTGGCGTTGCCCTGGGGCAGGCCGCCCGCGGGCGTGAGGCCAGGCAGCTGCGGCGGAGCGCCCGCCCCCTGCGCGAGAGCGATGGCCGTCGATGCCGAGATCGCCACGGCGAGCACGAGGCCCGCGGCCTGATGAAACCGCATCCTGAATCCCTCCGGGAATGATCGAATCGAGGTCCGCCGCAGCGGGGCGGGAGTCTAACGGCGGCCCGACCCCCCCGCCATGCCGGTTTGCGGCCGTTCCGGACGCGCGCGGTCCCCGGTTGACAGGGCCGACTTGCCCCTTCGGAGCGAGCCAACCATGCTCACCCTCTGTGAGTCGGCGGTCTGAAACCGCCGCTCCAACCCGGTTCCCCCCGCCCCACCCGCTTGCCGAGACGGTGCGATGGCCACCATCGACGAACTCGACGCCATCGATGGCCTGCGGATCGTCCGCATCGAATCGCTCCCCTTCGCCCAGAACAGTTACATCTTCTTTCGGAAGGGCGCACCCGACTGCGCGATCGTGGATCCCGGCTTCGAGCCGGAGGCGATCGTCGACTGGGTCGTCGCCCACGGGCTCGTGCCGGCGGCACTGCTCGTGACCCACGGCCACTCCGACCACATCGCCGGCAACGCGGCGCTGCGGGAACGGTGGCCCGACGTGCCGATCATGATCGGACGCGGAGACGCGGCGAAGCTCGTCGATCCGGTGGGCAACCTGTCGGCCCCCTTCGGCCTGTCGCTCGTCAGCCCCGCGGCCGACCGGCTGCTCGACGACGGGGAGGTCCTCGAGGTCGCCGGCTGCCGCCTCGTCGTGCGGCTCGTGCCGGGTCACTCGGCGGGGCACGTCGTCTTCGTCGTGCCGGATGGGCGTCCGCCCGCGGTGTTCGGGGGTGACGTGCTCTTCCACGAGAGCGTCGGACGCACCGACTTTCCCGATGGGGATGCCGCGACGCTCGCCGCGGGCATCCGCGGCGCCCTGTATCGCCTGCCGGACGAGACGGTCGTGCTTCCCGGCCACGGCCCCACCACCACGATCGGCCACGAGCGGCGGCACAATCCCTTCGTGCCCGACGCGACCTCCGGACGTTGACCGTCCCACCCGGCGCCGCCGAAGATGCCCGTGATGCTTTCCCCGGCCGACACCGCGACCCGCCGAGTGCCAGATGCCCCCGTCGTGCGGGCCTCGGGCCGCTCCGCTTTCTGCCGTGCGGCCGGCCTGTCCCTCGCGGCGCTGGCGCGGCTCCTCGCGGGAGCGAGCGTTCGCTGGATCGCCAGCCAGCCGGACACCTGCCAGCGGGTGTATTTCGCGAACCATACCAGCCACCTCGACGCGCTCATCGTCTGGTCGTCATTGCCGCAGCCGGTGCGGGAGGTGACCCGGCCCGTCGCGGCGAAGGACTACTGGACCCGCGGCATCGTCCGCCGCTGGCTGGCGCAGGAGGTGTTCGACGCGATCCTCATCGATCGCACCGACATCAAGGTGCACCAGAGTCCCGTCGACATGATGCTCCGCGAGGCGGGCACGACCCACTCGCTGATCGTGTTTCCCGAGGGCAGCCGCAGCGTCACGGGCGAGATCGGCGAGTTCAAGAGCGGGCTGTACTATCTGGCGAAGAAACGCGCCGACATCGAGCTGGTCCCCGTGCACATCGACAACCTCAACCGGGTGCTGCCCCGCGGAGAGTTCCTCCCCGTGCCGCTCCTGTCGTGCATCAGCTTCGGACCGCCCCTCTGGCTCGAGCGCGGGGAACCGAAGCTCGACTTCCTCGCCCGCGCCCGGCAGGCGGTGCTGGCGCTCAAGGAGTGACCGTGCCGGCCGAGCTTCCCGCCGACGCGCGTC
>DNLZ01000328.1:4481-5335 GCA_003488325.1 Planctomycetaceae bacterium | reverse complement strand
GCCCCGATGAACGACACGCGCACGATCGCCCTCATCACGAGCGTGCTGGCGCTCCTCACGGTCGCCACCGCGGCAGGCCAGTACCTGCGACGGCACCCCGACCGCGGCCTCGATCCGGCCGCCGTGCGCACGTTCAACCTGCGGCTCCGGGGCTGGTGGATCCTGTGCACCGTGCTCGCGGCCGCCTTCTGGCTCGGCACGACGGCGACGGTGGTGCTCTTCGGGCTGGTCTCGTTCTGGGCGCTCCGCGAATTCATCACGCTCACGCCCACGCGCAAGGGGGACCACCGCGCGCTCTTCTGGGTCTTCTTTCTGTTCACGCCGCTGCACTACGTGCTCGTCGGCCTCAACCGCTACGACGTCTTCAGCGTGTTCCTGCCGGTCTACGCGACGCTGTTCGTGCTCGCGCGGGTGGCCTTCGCCGGGGACTACAAGCGGTTCCTCGAACGCACGGCGAAGATCCAGGCCGGCCTGGTCGTCTGCGTCTACTGCCTGTCCTTCGCGCCCGCGCTCCTCCAGCTGCCGCTCGCGGGGGCCGGCACCGCCGATCGTGGCGCGAATTTCCGGCTGCTCTTCTTCCTCATCCTGCTCGTGCAGTTCGCCGACTGCATGCAGTACCTCTGGAGCCGGATGCTCGGGCAGCGGCTCGTCGCGCCGGCGGTGAGCTCGAACCGGACGTGGGAAGGTCTCCTCGGGAGCGCGACGAGCACCGCCCTGCTGGCAGCCGCGCTCTGGTGGGCGGCGCCCCCCTTTCAGCCCTGGCAGGCCGCGCTCGCCGGGCTCGTCGTCGGGGTGATGGGCTTCGCCGGCGGGATGACGATGTCGGCGATCAAGCGCGACCGCGGCGTGAAGGA
>DNLZ01000328.1:0-4161 GCA_003488325.1 Planctomycetaceae bacterium | reverse complement strand
TACGGCACGCTCGTGGTGGGGCACGGTGGCGTGCTCGACCGCATCGACTCGATGTGCTTCGCCGCGCCGGTCTTCTATCACATCACGCTGCTCATCACCGGGGTGCGACCGGGCTGAGCCGCGGAGCGGAGTGCCGGATGCGGGCTACCGGCGGATCGGGACCGTGCCGGGCGCCGAGGCGGCGCGGCCGGCCTGGACCGCATAGATCGAGCGTCGTCCCGCCGTGACGGGCGTCTCGCCGCCGACCGCGACGTCGGGGCTCTGGCCCCGGGCCCGACCGGTCCAGTCAGCAGCCTGCGGCGTCGCGGCCGCGAGCGTCGCGGGAGGCGCAGGACAGCCCTGCTTCACCCAGTCGAGCCAGACGGTCTGCATCTGCGCCACGTCCGGCACGCCGTAGTGTCGCCGCAGCGCCGCCGACCAATTGTCGCCGGCGAGCCCCTCGGCGACGAACGTGACGTACTTGCGTCGGCCGCCGCGCTCGATGAGGTACCGGGCCAGCGAGTAGCCCTGCGAGTAGAGCGGCAGCACGTCGGCCGGATACTCCCGCATGGCGAACATCTCGGGAAAGGCGATGCCCCGGCCCGTCGTGAGGAACTCGATGAGGAGACGATGCTGACGCGCGCGTTCGACGGGATGCTCGACGGTCGTGCACGCCCCTTCGTCGGCCCAGCGGGGCAGCGGTCGCCGGAAGTGGCTCGCGAAGACCGTGTGCGTCACCTCGTGGGGCAGGACCGAGTCGAGGATCCGCTCCTCGCTGCCCTGGATGGTCATGGTCCAGTTGAAGACCTCACCGCGATCGAACACGAAGCTGGTCGCCCCCCCCGCGCCGAGGTGCGGCGCGACCTGGGCCGTGATGGGGCATGGCCTGCTCCACCGGGGCAGCGGGCTGCCGAGCCACTCGATCGCGAGCGTGTGGCGGTACTGTTCGGCGGCGTCCCCGATGCGGCGTGCCAGCGCGTCGGTCGGCGCATCGACGATGAAGTTCGCGGTGCGGTAGCCGGCCGCGGTGGCCGTGGTGCCCGCCACCACCAGAAGCACGATCGCCGTCAGGCCCGTGAGCCGCAGGATCGCGTTGCGCACGCCCGGACATCGGGCCCGCAACGCGGTGCCCGCGGTGCCACGGGACGGAACCACGCGTGACCGCCGCGTGTCACGGCAGGTCCGCGGTTCGGGTGCGCGCGTCATGCCCGGATCGCCTCCATGCGTCTCGCCCCACGACCGGCCCGACGCGATCCGTGCGTCGGGCGCCGCTGGCCGTGAGGCGGCGGACACTAGCGGGGCTCCCGTGAGGGAACCAGACCGTTTTCGCCGCGATCGGGCGGGCGAAACCGGAACTCCGTCGCGTCGCTCCGCGCCGCGCGTCGTCGAGGCACAGGGAAGCGACGAGGCGAAGGGGGTCGGCGCATGCTCGACGCGCGTTGGCCGCCACGGCCACGGCGAGGAGATGTGTGCCGCCCCGTGGGCCGGCGCCGGCGGGGCTCAGCGGGCCGTGTTCAGGAGTGCGGTGCTGTCTCCCGCGCCGACACCCGACAGCGGACGACGTCGCGTCCTGCCACCGTCCCACCACGCCGCCACCGCCGCGGCGACCAGGACGGCGCCGGGCCACACCGGCACGAGCAGCGCGATCCACGCGAGGCCCGCGAGCCCGAGGAGAGGCCACACCACCAGCCACCGGCGAGTTCGCGATGGAGCCGAACGCGTCGCGTGAACGAGCGCGAACACGAGCGAGCCGATGGTGAAGATGGCCAGCAGGGCCGCCGTGGCGATCACCCGCTGGGGTGTGGAGGCGTCGGTCGACCGGACCACCCGCACCGTGAGCGGCGCATCGCCCACCTCGACGACCTGGTCGGTCTCCTCCGTGGCGGGGCGCCATCCCACGGCGTCCTGCCACGCCGTCTCGAGGGGCAGCGCGCGTCCCTCGCGTCGCACCTTCGCCAGGGCGTCGAGCCGCTCGTGACGCTCAGGCCCGAGGCGGCCGAGCGCCTCCTCGAAACGGGCCGCCAGCGCCTCCCGCCGCGCCGTCCGCACACGCTCCACGGCACTCGCGCCGGCCTGCAGGGACGGGCCGAAGAATCGCAGCGTCGACCCGTGCGGTGCGTGGAACGTCCAGACGACCTCACGGGCCTGCATGCCCAGCACCGCGGGCGGCGCGATCTCGAGTGGCTGCCCCGTGGCCACGTGCGCCCCGAAATCCCGCGCGAACAGCACGAGCACCGATCTGGGCCAGCCGACGTCGTGGAGAGCCACCTCCCACACGTCCGAGTCGCGCGGCACGGCGGTCGCCTCGACACCGTCCACGAGCACGTCGTAGGGACGTGCCTGCGCGGGAAGGACGAATCGCACGACGGGCTCCGCCGTCTCGACGTCGAACCGCGCCAGTCCGCGCGCCCGGCCATGCCCGTCGAGCGCCATGAAGACCTCGATGCCCTCGACACGTGCGCCGCGGTCCGCATCCTGCGATGCCACGGACGCCGCCCCGTCGGCGCCCCGGTCCTCCGCACGCGGCTCGTCTGCCACTGCGTCGTCGGGCTCCCGCCCGTCCGGTCCACGCTCGCCCGATCCGCGTGTCGATGCACGACGCACGCCCTCCGGATCCGGAAGGTAGCGGTACGCGACGACCGGGTCGGTGTCGGCGATCTCCAGCGTGCCCGCGCGTTCGGCGGGGGCGTTGGCGGCGGAGGAAGCCGGCACGAGCAGCCTCCCCGGAGGCTCGGCCCGCCACGCCACGAGCAGCGGCGCACCGCCCGCGAGATCCGCGCGGAGGAGCGGCAACGGGCCCTCTGGTTCGGGCGCCGAAGGGATGCGGCCATCCACCTCGAGACGAAAGCGTCCGGCCAGCGGCCGCTGGACGATGGCGGTCACGCGATCATCCGCCGATCGCGACCAGACGAGATCGACGGCGGACGAGGCATCCTCGTCCGTGAGCCGCAGCCGATCGATCACGCAGGTCGGTGGCACGCGCAGCGACAACCGCACGAGGGCCGTCGCGGTCGCCTCCACCTGCGCCCGCAGGGCGAGGCCGACCCGGTCGGCGGCGAAGTCCACCGACAGCGTCTGCACGCCGCGAGGCAGTTGCGGGCGTCGACGGACCGTGACCCGCTGCGGGAGACGCACGCCCATGTCGGAGGCGGGACCCGTCGCCGTCGCGGGGACGTCGAGCACCGCGTCGAACTCCTGTGCCGAAGACAGCCGGACCGTCGGACGGTCCGCACCCGTCGCCTCGAGCATGACGAACGGGACGTCGAAGATCCCCACCGGATCGGCCAGCGGCATGCGGGCCCGAACCCGCAGGACGACCTGCCCGCGCAGCGGCTCGGGAAAGCGGACGAGCCACCGGCCCGCCTCGAGCCGGTCGAGCGCGAGGGGAACCGTGCCGCTCTCGGCGGAGACATCGACGAGCCGCTCGTCAGCCCGCACGAGCAGCGAGCGCATGATCGCGCCGCCACCGTCGACATCGAACGTCGCATCGAGACGGCACCCGTCCCCCTCCCACGTGAGATCGTTGACGGCGTCTCGCACCTCGACCCGCGTCGCCAGACGGTCGCGGCGATCGAGCGGCCTGACCATCCGCACCCGGGTCGCCCCGGCGACGTCGAACGACGGCTCGCCGAGGCCGGCCGCCGCCTCCGGGATCGTGAGGAACGGGGCACCCGCCGCCGCGCGTTCGCAGAGGATCGAGCCGGGCGCCGCGCGCACCGGCGTCTCGAGCGCGTCCACCAGCTGCACGGTGGCCGTCGGTGCGACCGGGATGCCGGCCACGGCGGTCGAGACGCCCCCCGCGCGGCGCACCGCAGGCACCACCTCGAGCGCCACGCGATGCCGGCCGGCGACCGCCGACGTCAGCCGCATCCGTCGACCATCGACGCGAGCGAGGATTCCGGGCGGGAGGTCGGCCTCCCGGGGCGGCACCCACGCCCCACCGTCGGCCGTCTGGTCGAGCACGAGCGTCGCGCCGATGTCGCTGTCGAGGTCGACCACGATCTTCCAGGGTGACGAGTCGTCGGCCTCGGGCACGAGCACGCTGCATCCCGCCACGCGCGCGGCGCCTTCGGAGGACGCTGAATCGGCGAGCAGCCGGAAGAGCGGCTCCGGCACGAGGGCCATTTCGTCACGACCGCTGCGCGTGATGAACACCTGCGTGGTCGCGGGCGTCGCGGCGGG
>DNLZ01000401.1:3810-3947 GCA_003488325.1 Planctomycetaceae bacterium | reverse complement strand
CTGCGGCCGCTGCAGCCGGTCGAGGGGGTTACCGGGAGGGGCTGCCCATGCCCGAGAGCCGGGCTGTGGGAGCCAGCGGAGCCAGGATGGCGAAGCGCAGCGGACACGCAGTGAGCGCAGGGCAGGATGCCCGCAGC
>DNLZ01000401.1:3201-3394 GCA_003488325.1 Planctomycetaceae bacterium | reverse complement strand
TCACCCCAGCTCGGCGCGGATCACGTCGAGTTCGCCACCAGGGTCGTCGTCGACGTGCGCGAGGCGGCCGGAACGGCGATACCAGTAACGGCTGTTGGAGAGATCGCCCTCCACCTTGTGAACCACCGCGTGGATCCAGTCGGCGACCGGGTCGCCCTCGTGCCGCTGGACGAGGCTGTGCGCCTCGTCCCAC
>DNLZ01000401.1:2641-2808 GCA_003488325.1 Planctomycetaceae bacterium | reverse complement strand
TCCTTGAACACCTTCCGCACCTTCGCCACCTTCGGCGCGGCGACCGCCTGGCAGTAGGGCTGGAACGGATTCTTGGAGAAGTAGTCCTGGTGGTAGTCCTCCGCCGGATAGAAGGTCGATGCGGGCGTGACCTCCGTCACGATCCGCGACGGAAACGCGCGGGCCGC
>DNLZ01000401.1:0-2271 GCA_003488325.1 Planctomycetaceae bacterium | reverse complement strand
ACACGCCGGATCGATACTGCGTGCCCACATCCGCACCCTGGCGGTTGAGCGTCGTCGGATCGTGCGTGGCGAAGAAGACCTCGAGCAGCTTCTCGAAGGACACGACCTCGGGGTCGTATTCGATTTCGATCGCCTCGGCATGGCCCGTGAGCCCGGTGCAGACGTCCTTGTAGGTCGGATTCGGCACGGTGCCGCCGATGTAGCCACTCCGCACGTCGCCGACTCCCTCGATCTGTTCGTACACGGCCTCGGTGCACCAGAAGCACCCGCCGGCGAACGTCGCCTTGGCCGCCGTGTCGGCCGCCCGTCCCGTAAGTCCTGCCATCATGAGAGTGACTGCTCCGAGAGTCGCGGCACACGCCCGGAGGCCGCACGTCCGAATCGATCTCCCGCCACGCGTCCGCGAATACCTCATGGCCTTCTCCTCACCGGTGCACGGCGTGCCGCCGCACCCGTCATCATAAGGAGTTCGGCGGGATCGACGACGTACCGCAGGGGCTTCTCGGCCCACGCGCCCGCGTAGCCCACGCCGATCCGCGGGGTCCGTCGCACCAACCGGCGCGGCACGCGCGAGCCTGCGGCCTCGAGCCAGAGTCCACCCGACCGCGTCGCGGGACGCCCGTCGAAGGCGCGATCGACCCCGAGTGCCCGCGTCAGTCGCCCCGGGCCCTCGTGGCTGCCGACGCCCCGGAGCAGCACGGCCGCCGGCACCCCCTCGGGTCCGGTGACGATGTTGAGCATCCAGTGGAGCCCGTAGCAGAGGTAGACGTACCAGCGTCCGGCCGGCCCGAACATCACGGCGTTCCGCGCGGTCCGCCCCCGGGCACCGTGGCAGGCGAGATCGTGCGCGCCGAGGTAGGCCTCCGTCTCGAAGACCAGATGCCGCTCCACGACGCCGTCGGGACGACGGACGGCCAGGCGGGCCCCGATCAGGTCGCGGGCCACGCGGTCGGCGCCGCGGGCGAAGAACGCCGCGTCGAGCACCTCCGTTCGGCCCTGTGACGAATCGCTCATTTCGCGCATCATACCGGTCCGTCCCGCCGCCCTCCGTGGCGTCGTGCACGTTCCTCGACCGCTCGACGCGCCGAGGTGTTCGAAGGCCGTGTGTCGCCGCGTCCTGCGACGACACACGGTGTCCCCAAGGCGGATTCACGCGTCCGTCGTCCCTCGCCCCAACGCATCATGGAAGCAGGCATCGTCGGACTGCCGAACGTCGGCAAGAGCACGCTCTTCAACGCGCTGACGATGTCTCAGGCCGCGCAGAGCGCCAACTACCCGTTCTGCACCATCGAGCCGAACGAGGGGATGGTGAGCGTGCCCGACGACCGGCTGAGAAGGATCACGGCCCTCATCGCGACGAAGAAGGTGATCCCCGCGGCCCTCAAGCTCGTGGACATCGCGGGGATCGTGAAGGGCGCGAGCGAAGGCCAGGGGCTCGGCAACAAGTTCCTCGCCCACATCCGTGAGGTCGACGCGATCCTGCAGGTCGTGCGCTGCTTCGAGGATCCCGACGTGATCCACGTGGCCGGGCGCGTCGATCCCGTCTCCGACATGGAGACGATCGAACTCGAGCTCATCCTCGCCGACATGCAGCACCTCGAGAACGTGCTGCCCAGGGCCGAGCGGGCGGCCAAGAGCACCGACAAGGAGGCCCGGCTGAAGTTCGAGGCGCTCTCGAAGTGCCTCGACCACCTGCGGCACGAGAAGCCGCTGCGGACGCTGTCGCTCTCGGATGCGGAGCGGGACGCGGTCCGCGAGTTCGGCCTGCTCACCGCGAAGCCGATCCTCTACGTGGCCAACGTCGACGAGTCGGACGTGACCGGCCAAGGCCCCCTCGTGCAGGCCGTGCGCGCCCAGGCGACGCGGTCCGGAGCCGAGGTCGTGGCCGTGTGCGCGAAGCTCGAGGCGGAGATCGCCGAACTTGACGAGGCCGACCGTGCCGAAATGCTCGCGGGAGCCGGGCTCGAGGAACCGGCCCTCGCCGTCCTCGCCCGTGCCACCTACCGCACGCTCGGCATGCAGAGCTACTTCACGGCGGGCGAGAAGGAGGTGCGTGCCTGGACCATCCCCGTCGGGGCGACCGCGCCGCAGGCGGCGGGCGTCATCCACACCGACTTCGAGAAGAAGTTCATCCGGGGCGAGATCTACTCGCTCGAGGACCTCGAGGCCTACAAGACGGAAAAGGAGATCCGCGCCCACGGCCGACTGCGGGTCGAGGGCAAGGAGTACGTCATGCAGGACGGCGACATCTGCCACTGGCTCGTGTAGCGC
>DNLZ01000347.1 GCA_003488325.1 Planctomycetaceae bacterium | reverse complement strand
CGCCGTTCGCGGCGATTCCCAGCTCGGCACGCGGGTCGCGCTCATGCTCTCGTGGGACGCGGCGGGTCGGCGCGAGCGGCCGCTCACCCTCGTCACGTGGCTGCCGCCTGGTTTCCCGGCCGGGGAGCCGCGCCGATGATGCGTCGCGATCGTCGTCATGGAAGATTCGATGCCTGCCGCGCCGGCGCGTCGCTCGTGGAGCTGCTCGCCGCGATGACGGCGGCGTCGGTGGTGATGTCGGCGGCCGTCTCCCTCGTGCACCGCGGGTACGCCCTCGAGTCGCGTTCGCGTCAGACGATCGCGGATGAGCGTACGGCGCTCCGGCTCGCGCGACAGCTGCGTGCCGACGTGCATGCGGCCGACCGCGTCCGCTGGGCCGCCGCGTCGGATGAGCCCTGGCTGATCATGATCGACATGCCGCTGGGCACGGTCACCTACGCGACCACGGCCATGGGGCTTGAAAGGATCGTGAAGCGGCCGGTCGGGATGCCGTCGCGCGAGGACTTCACGTTCTCCCGCCAGGTATCGTGGGTGGCGCACGGAGATGGCCCGCTCGTGTCCCTCTCCGGCACCTCCGTCGCGGACCGATCCCGCCGTCCGCCGCTGGTCGTCGACATCGCGGCGGCCCTCGCCCCGCGGGCGAAGCTGGTCCACGGAGGCGAGCCATGAGGCCATCGTCTCTCGGGATCACGCGGGCCACGCCCCGCTGCCAACGTCGCGGCGCCGTGATGGTGCTCGCACTGGTCGCGCTCGCCGTCGCGGGGGCACTCGCCGCTGCCGTCCTCCGCTCCGCGTTGCTCGCCCGGCGGGCGCTCTCGACCGAGCACGACATGCGTCAGATCGAGCGGCTGCTGGTGGCCGGGGCCGATGCGGCCCGGGCCCGCGCCGAGACGGGCGACATGCGGGCCTGGGAACTCCTGGTCGCGCCGACGGAACTCGCCGGCTCGGGCTCGGCACGCCTGGCGGTCGCGCCGGCCCCCTCGTCCGCGTCGGAGCT
Organism: Planctomycetaceae bacterium; assembly: GCA_003488325.1. GTDB lineage: Bacteria > Planctomycetota > Planctomycetia > Pirellulales > UBA1268 > QWPN01. Next base: position 5,408 of record DNLZ01000347.1, on the reverse strand, counting down.
GACCCTCGTCGTCGAGTATCCGCTCGAGGGACCGATCACGATCCGCCGTTCCCGCACCGTCGTTCTTCCATCCACGTCCGCTTCGAACCGCGAGGAGTCCAGCCCATGAGTGCACCGACCGCATCGCCATCGCTCCTGTCCCCGGCGCGCGGAGGCCGGCGCACTCCTGTCGTCCGCCATGGTTTCACGCTCGTGGAGCTGCTCGTGGTGATCGCGATCATCGCGGTGCTCATCGGCCTGCTCCTGCCCGCCGTGCAGAGCGCCCGCGAGGCGGCGCGGCGCTGCGCCTGTTCCAACAACGTCGTGCAGCTCGGGCTCGCGCTGCACGGCCACGAGTTTGCCCACGAGGCGTTTCCGGCGGGCGTCACCGGAGACCCCGGCCCGATCCGCAGCCTGCCCGAAGGACGGCACGTGGGGTGGATCATCCGCATCCTGCCCTTCATCGAGCAGCAGAGCCTCGCCCGACACATCGATGCCGGGGAAGGCGTGTACGCTGCCGGGAACGCCGCGGCGCGCGCCGTGAGGATCGCCTGCCTCGTGTGTCCCTCGTCACCGACCCAGCCCGTGCAGCGTGACGCGGAGGAGCGCACCGTGGCCGTCTCGAGCTATGCCGGATGCCATCACGACGTCGAGGCTCCGATCGACGTCGACAACCACGGCATGCTCTTCCTCGACAGTCGCGTGCGGTTCACCGACGTGGAGGACGGCTCGTCGAACACGCTCCTCGTCGGGGAGCGGCGGGGAAGCACGAACGATCTGGGCTGGATGTCGGGCACGCGGGCCACGCTCCGGGGCACGGTGCCCTTCACGAGGCGGGCCCCGGACATGGTCGGCGACGAACCCTCCCCGGAGGATCCGCTCTTCGTGGGCGGATTCGCCAGCGACCATGCCGGCGGCATCGTGGTGGTGGGCATGGCCGACGGCTCGGTGCGGTTCCTGACGCCGATGATGTCGCCCGGGCTCCTGCGCCAGCTCGGGCACCGCGCCGACGGCGAACTGCCAAAGAGCGAGTGATCCGTGGTACCTTCGAGCGGGTGCGGAGACGACGGGGGACGAGTCATGCGTCGGCAGGACGGTGTGCAGACGGGAGAGCGGACGCCGGCACGGAATTCGCGGCTCGGCCCCGACGCCTTCGCGGCGCTCGCCGCCGCGCACCGGCCCCGCGTGCTGCGCTTCGCGACGGCATTCCTCGGCGACAGGCACCTGGCCGAGGACGTCGTGCAGGAGGCGCTCGCGCGGCTCTTCGAGCATCGCGGGCGCTATCCGCTCGACGAACTCTTCGGGCCGTACCTCGTCAAGACCGTCGCACGACTCGCGATCGATCACAGGCGGGTGCGGCGGGCGCGGCACGAGCAACTGGAGCGCGTGCGGGCGACTCCTCCGCGGGAGCCTCTGTCACCGGCGGCCGCGGCGGAGATCGGCGAGGTCACCGACCGTGTGGGAGTGGCGATCGCCGCCCTGCCGGAGCGCGAACGAGCCTGCTTCCTGCTCACGGTGTGCGAGCGACTCAGTTACCGGGAGGCGGGCGAAACGCTCGGCCTCACGTACGCCGAGGTCAACAACGCGATCCACCGCGCGCGTACGGCGCTGCGGGTGAGCCTCGCGGACGTCGTGGAGCAGGGGCCATGAGCCACGTGGACGACCGGCTGGCGCGGGACATCGGGCTCTGGCTCGCGGGTGAGTCCGTCGACGCAGCCGCCGATCGCGCGGTCACGGCGCTGGCGACTCGCCCGGAGGCCCGCGGGGCGATGGGTGCGGCGCTCGCCGTCGAGGATCTCGTGCGCGACTGGTACGGCGGGCTTCCCCTGCCGCCGTTGCCGCCGCCCTTCATCGCCCGGCGTCGACGTCGGGCGATCGTGTCGACGTGGCTGGTGGCCGTCTCCGCCGGCATCGTGGTGGTCGCGCTCGCCGGCGGCGACACGCGGATGCTCGACCGGGCGCTCGACGCGACCGCCTCGTGGCTGGAGGCCCCGCCGCGGTCGCCCACGGCCACGTCGTCGTGGTGGCACCTGCGCCGGCACGTCGGCGGCATGTGAAGCCCGCCGGCCGGACCGTCAGTCGGCGAAGAGGCCCACGGGAGTGAATCGCTCCACGTCGAACAGCCCCATCGGACCGATCTTGAGCGCGGGAATCACCAGGAGTGCCATGAACGAGAGCGTCATGAAGGGGGCCGCGAGTGGCGAGCCCAGGTCCTTCGCGAAGGCGTCGATCGTCGTGTAGGCCGCCGCCACCTCGGGCCCGGGACGGTCCGACATGAGGCCCGCGATCGGAAGCGGGAGGAGCCGTTCGCCCGTCGGACCGACCGCGGCGAGTCCACCGCGGGCCTCGATCACGAGATTCACCGCGCGGGCGAGCGCCTGCGGGCTCGTGCCGACGGCCACGACGTTGTGCGAGTCGTGCGAGACGCTCGAGGCGATCGCGCCGTCACGCAGGCCGAATCCGCGCACGAGCGCGAGGGCCGGCGGATGGTCGCCGTAGCGATCCACGAGGGTGATCTGCAGCACGTCGATCGCCGGATCGGCGACCACGCAGCCCTCCTCGATGCGAGCCGGCAGCGTCACGCATCCGGTCACGAGCTGCCCGTCGCGGGCCTCGATCACCCGCACGCGGTGGCCGGCCGCCGCGTGCCGGATCCGGAAGTCGTCCGCGGCCTTCCGACCCGTCTCGAACCGGTTGGGCGTCGCCGAGGGCCGGCGGGGCCAGGTCGTGACGCCGTCGGCCGCGGCGAGGCTCCCGGCGACGAACACGCGACGCACGTGCAGGCGTTCGAGGTCGTCCACCTCGACGAGGTCGGCGCGGTCGCCCGGCTGCAGCAGGCCGATCGGCAGCGCATAGTGCCTGACGGGATTGACGCACGCCGCCTGGAGCACGTCGAAGAGGCCGCTGCCGCGGGCGAGCGCCCGCCGCACGAGCACGTCCACGTGCCCGACGGCCAGCCGGTCGGGATGGAGGTCGTCGCTCGAGAGCATGCACATGTCGGGACGCTCGTCGATCAGGCTCGCGAGGGCGTCGAAGTTTCGCGCGGCCGATCCCTCACGGATGAGGATCCGCATGCCGAGGCCGAGCTTTTCCCGTGCCTCGACGAGGCTCACGCACTCGTGGTCGGTGGTGATGCCGGCGGCGACGTAGGCCTCGAGCGCGGCGCCGCGGAGTCCGGGTGCGTGGCCATCCACCGGCTTGCCGCGGGCCGCTGCCGCGGCGATCTTCGCGAGCACGTCGGCGTCGCCCGCGACGACGCCCGGGTAGTTCATCATCTCGGCGAGCGAGCCGATGGCGGGCCGGTCGAGCAGGGCGGCCACGTCCGCGGGGCCGATCGTCGCCCCGGACCGGTCGAACCGCGTGGCGGGCACGCACGACGGTGCGCCGAAGTGGAACGTGAACGGGGAGCCGCGGGCGTCGTCGAGCATGAAGTCCACGCCCGGGATGCCCAGGACATTCGCGATCTCGTGAGGATCGGACACGGTGGCCACGGTGCCGTGCGCCACCGCCATGCGGGCGAACTCGTGCGGCGGCAGGAGCGAGCTCTCGACGTGCACGTGGGCATCGACGAACCCCGGCAGGAGCCAGGTGTCGTGGGCGGACGCATCCCACGCGATCGCGGAGATGCGTCCGCGCGAGACGGTCAGCGTGGCGGGGCGGATCCGGCGCGCGATCGGATCGACGAGATTGCCCGAGAGCCGAAACGTCCCGCCGCCGTCGTCAACTGTCGCGTGCATGCCGGGAATGTAGCGATTGGTCGGGCACCGTCCCACGAGACCGTCCGACGCGACATGGACGCACTGGATAGGCACGCACGGGACACGCCGACCTGTCCGGCCGCAGGGAGCGCTCAGCTGCCGAGCGGATGGTCGTGATGGCAGTCCGGGTCACGCGGCACCTCCGTGCCGACCGCCTCGACCGGGTGCGTGAAGAGGTAACGCCACACCGGCTCGTAGCGGAGCGTGCCGTCGGGAGCCTGCGGCGACGAGCGGCCGGGGGTCACGGCGCCGTGGGCCCGGTTGGCGTCGCCCCCCACGTCGGCCGCCGAGACGAGGCGTCGCGTGTTCGAGTAGGGAGGCGTCGCCCCGTCGACGTCCACGATCGGACCGAACCGCGCGAGGCCGAGCAGTTCCCACGAGCGGCAGTAGTGATCGCCCGACCATCCGCCGTCGAGCACGTGCGAAAACCCGAAGAAGCGCTCCGTCGGTGTCGCCGAATGCTGGGACTGCCAGTCCTGATCCTGGTCGCGCGGGCCGCAGAGCATCACGACACGATCGACCGGCACCTCCTGGGCGAAGCGGGCTGCCGTCGTCGCGCCGTGCGACGCACCGGCGACGCACACCTTCGACCAGTCGATCCCGGAGCCGTCGGCGGCGAGGAACTGCGCCCACTGGCCCTGGGGATGTTCCTGCGCGAGCCATTCCACGAAGCGACGCGTGCGCTCGGCCATGCCGTCGGGAAACGGGATGTCCACCTGGTCACTCACGTCGCGGCCGGTCGCCGCCTCCAGTCGCACCAGGCCCCGGGCCAGCCGGTCGGTCGGCTTCACGATGCCGAACCACCCGTTGGCGTAGTGCGGCTGCACGGCGTGGAGCCCGTACGCATTGAGCCGCTGGAAGAGCGCGTCGTTGTAGCCCATCAGCCAGACGACGAGCCGACCCCGCGCCGGGACGGCGGAATCGACCGACGCATGCTGGAGGTCCTGCGGCTTGCCGTCCTTCTCGAAGACGAAGCCGATCTCCGGGTGCGGCCGCGTGCGGTCGTCGAGCGCGCTCGCCCGCGCCGTGAGCACGCGGCGCGTCGGCTCGGCGGCGGCGTCGGCCGCCGCCACCAATGGGGCGACCAGCATGACGAGGCCGCAGGAGCACGACATGATCGGCAGCCGGTGGGCGGGACGGATGGGGTTCATCGGATGGGATCCTCGGTCGGTCTCAGGTCAGACGGATGGCACGGCGCGGGTTCGTGTCGACGAGCCTCGTGATGTCGGCCTCCGAGAGTCCGAGGTGCCGTGAGAGGTTCGCCCGCACTGCGGGCATCGTCACGGTGGAGCCCGCGAGGTTGTCGGAGCCCGGGCGGCGGGCCACGCCGCAGGCATCGACCTCGACCTCCATGCCCGAGATCGTGGAGCGGCCCGGTCCGAGACGCGCCGCCGCGATCGCGTCGGTGACCATGATGCTGCGGTCGAGGCCCGCGACGGAGAGGTAGTTTCCCAGCGCGAAGAAGGGCACGTGGGCACCGTCGGGGATGAAGCACATCCAGAGCCGGTCCGCGAGCGACAGCGCCCGCTGCACCACGTTGTCGTGCCGCGGGAGTGTCGTGGGGCAGCCGTTGCCGAGGTGCGTCACCATCGAGAGGCCGGCGTCGATCGCGCCCCGGAGGACGTCGAGTGCCGCATCGCAGTGGCCGGCGGACACGGTCACGCCGCGGTC
>DNLZ01000034.1:2612-5088 GCA_003488325.1 Planctomycetaceae bacterium | reverse complement strand
GGTCGCCGGCGTTTTCGTCCGCGCGGTCGGGCGACTACATTCGCCCGTCGCCAGGCGTCCCGGAGGATTGCACGATGACTCACGATCAGCGGGCCGGGGCGGCGGTTGTGTCACCTGCCCGCGGCATGCGCGATCTGCTCGTCGGCTGTCCGGTGATGCCGATCCTCACGGTGCACGACGTCGACAACGCCGCGCCCCTCGCCCGGGCGCTCGTGGCCGGCGGCATCCGCATCTTCGAGGTGCTCATGCGCACGCCGGCAGCGTGTGGTGCCGTCGCGAGGATGCGTGCGGCGGTGCCCGAGGCGGTCGTCGGGATGGGCACGCTCCTCACGCCTGACGACGTGGCACGGGCGGTCGCCGCCGGCGCGTGCTTTGGCGTGTCCCCGGGGCTCACCACCGCCCTGGCCGACGCGGTCGTCGACCACGGCCTGCCGTTCCTGCCCGGTGTCGCAACCGCCAGCGAGGTGATGGCGGCCCGGGATCGCGGCTTCAGGGACATGAAGCTGTTTCCCGCCCAGGGTGTGGCCGGAGCCGCGTTCCTGCGGGCCGTCGCGCCCGTCTTTCCCGACGTGATGTTCTGTCCCACGGGCGGCATCGGACGGGCGGACGTCCCGACCTACCTGCAGCTGCCGAACTGTCCGACGGTCGGCGGCTCGTGGGTCGCACCCCACGACATGGTGCGGGTCGGTGACTGGGACGGCATCACGGCGCTCGCCCGCTCCGCCGCATCCCTGACGGCGACCACGTCGCCCACCTGACCGAGTGGGACGTCACCAGCGGCCTTCCTCTGCCATGTCCATCGCAGATCGCCCGAAGATGATCGCCGTCGGTGGTGCCTGCGCGACGAGCATCTACCGGGTCGACACCGTGCCGCCGCTGCCTGCCAAGGCGATCGCGAACGCGCTGTGCCGCGTCGCGGACGGCATGGCGATCTCGGCCGCATGTGGCTTCACGCGGCTCGGTGGCGAGGCCGCCGTCTGGGCACGCGTCGGGGATGACGTGGACGGCGCGTTCATCCGCGCCTCGCTTGCCGCCGAGGGTCTCGACGTCTCGTCGATCCGGGTGCTGCGCCCCGGGCGGTCTTCGAGCGTGGCCGTCGTCGTGGACGGACGCGGACAACGACTGGTCGTGCCCTTTCACGATCCGGAGCTCGACGACTCGGCGGCCTGGCTGCCGTTGGACGCCCTGCGGGGGGCGGGGATCGTGCACGTCGACGCACGGTGGGCCGCCGGGGCCGCCGCCGCGCTCGGGTCGGCTCGGGCACACGGGATTCCCACGATGCTCGATGGCGATGTCGCCCCACGGGAGGTGCTCGCGCGGCTGGTGCCGCTCGCAGACTTCGCCGTGTTCTCCGATGCGGGGCTCCTCGCCTACACCGGCTCGACCGACGTGGATGCGGCGCTCGCCCAGGTCGCCGCGGCGCACGATGGCCACGTCGGTGCGACCTGTGGGCAGGACGGCTATCGCTGGTACGAGCAGGGCGCGTCACGGCACGTTCCCGCCCCCGCGGTGGAGGCCGTGGACACGCTCGCGGCCGGGGACGTGTTCCACGGCGCGCTGGCGCTGGCGATCCTCGAGGGGCAGCCCATGGTGGATGCGGCGCGATTCGCCTGCACGGCCGCCTCGCTGAAGTGCACCCGGTTTGGCGGCAGGATCGGCTGTCCGACGCGGGCCGAGGTCGATGCCGCCCTCGCCGGCCGGGTGGTCGGCTGATCGCACGGCCGCCCGACTGGCCGACGGTTTCGCGGGCGCTAGAGTTTCATGAGCGCGTGAGATGCGAGCCATGAGCCGACGCTATCCTGAAAGTGAGAAGTTGTTTCGCGTGGCGGCGCTGTGCCAAAGCGCGATTCAAGAACAGCGTGACCGTGCGCGACGGTTGAGCTATGGCATGGACGACTACAGCGAGGGTCGTATCGTGGGCGCCGCAAATCTGGCGCGCGCGATCATGCGGGCCTTGGTCGGCGACGCCCCGGACACGTCCGGTCGGAAGATCGGGGCGAGGCGTCGAGTGGTCTGATCCGGCGACTCGTCCCCGGCTCCCCGCCGTCACCCGCGAGGGAGCCCGATGAAGTCAGTCCTCTTTGTCTGTGTCGAAAACTCGAACCGCAGCCAGATGGCCGAGGCGTTCGCCCGGATGCACGGCGGTGGCAGGGTCGAGTCCGCCAGTGCGGGATCGAGGCCATCGGGGCGCATCAATCCCAAGGCCGTCGATGCCATGCGGGAACTCGGCTACGACCTGACGGCCCATGTCTCGAAGGGGCTGGACAGCTTCGAGGGCAAACAGGTGGACGTGGCTGTCACGATGGGGTGTGGCGATGCCTGCCCGCTGGTCCACGCCGTTCGACGCGAGGAGTGGCAGATCCCCGATCCCCGCGACATGTCACCGGAGGAGTTCCGCGACGTCCGTGACCTGATCGAACGGAAAGTGCTGGACCTGCTCGCCACGCTCGACGGCGGCACCACGCGGGCTTGATCG
>DNLZ01000034.1:1736-2204 GCA_003488325.1 Planctomycetaceae bacterium | reverse complement strand
CCGTCCCATGCAGCACGGCCCGACAGGAGTGACCGCCATGCACCAGCTTCTCGTGGGCGGCGATGAGCCGCGATCGATCCAGGCCGACGTCGGCTTCACGGCCCTGCGGGTCGCGATCGGACTCATGATGGCCTTCGGTCACGGACTCGCGAAGGTGCCGCCGCAGGCAGGCTTCGTCGAAGGCGTCGCCAATCTCGGGTTTCCGCTGCCAGCAGTCTTTGCGTGGGCGGCGGGACTCTCGGAGCTCGTCGGTGGCGTGCTCATCGCCGCCGGCCTGTGCACGCGGCCCGCCTCGCTATTCCTCGCGGTGACGATGGGCGTGGCCGCGTTCGCGCAGCACCGGGCCGATCCGCTCTTTTCCCGCTCGGGTCCGTCGAAGGAGATGGCGATCCTCTATCTGGTCGCGGCCGTCGCCTTCCTGCTCGCCGGCAGCGGCCGCTACGGACTGGATGCGGTCCTGCGACGCCG
>DNLZ01000034.1:0-1363 GCA_003488325.1 Planctomycetaceae bacterium | reverse complement strand
CCGTCGCCGAGCCCGGAGCCGTGACGCGATGGATGATCCCTGTGCATCCCGAGATCGAACGGACCAGGCCATGCTGTCACGGCGACTCGGCGCGGAGGCGTTCGGCACGTTTTGGCTCGTGTTCGCGGGCACCGGCGCCGCGGTCGTCAACGAGGTGACCGACGGCGTCGTGACGCACGTGGGCGTGGCGCTGGCGTTCGGTCTCGTGGTCATGGTGCTGATCCACGCCGTCGGAAGCGTCTCCGGGTGCCACATCAATCCGGCCGTGACAATCGGACTCGCCGCGGCCGGCCGGTTCGAGCGACGCGACGTGCCGTCCTACGTCGCGAGCCAATGTGTCGGGGCGGTGCTTGCGAGCGCGACCCTGCGGCTTCTCTTTCCCGACAGTGTGACGCTCGGAGCGACGATTCCGGCCGGCGGCGACCTGCAGTCGTTCGTGCTCGAGTTCATCCTCACGTTCGTGCTCATGTTCGTGGTGCTGACGATCTCCGCCGGCGACCGTGACGAGCGCCGGCTCGGCGGCATCGTCATCGGCAGCGTGATCGCGCTGGAGGCGCTGTTCGCGGGACCGGTCAGCGGGGCGTCGATGAACCCCGCGCGCTCCCTCGGGCCGGCCCTCGTCTCGACGCGCCTCGATTCGCTGTGGATCTACCTCGTGGCGCCGATCGTGGGCGCATTGGCGAGCGTGCCGGTCCAGCGCTGGATGCACGGCTCGCCCGGCGGGCCGAGCGGGGATCGCGTGGGACGGGTGGAAGGGGCGCAGGACGCGTGATCCGGACGGACGCCGTGGTGTCATTGCCGACGGGGGCGATCGGGATGCTCGACAAGCGTCGCACGATCGCGGGCCCGGACTTCAATCGCTGGCTCGTGCCGCCGGCCGCGCTCTGCGTCCATCTCTGCATCGGCATGGCCTACGGGTTTTCGGTGTTCTGGCTCCCGTTGACCCGGGCGGTGGGCATCACGCACTCCGTCGCGTGTCCTGCGTCGCTCGGGTTCCTCGGCAGGCTGACGACCACGACGTGCGACTGGGACAAACCGCTGCTCGGCTGGATGTACACGCTCTTCTTCGTCTTCCTCGGCTCGAGTGCGGCGCTCTTCGGCACGTGGCTCGAGCGGGCCGGGCCGCGCAAGGCCGCCGTGGTGGCCGCATGCTGCTGGAGCGGGGGGCTCGTGATCTCCGCGGTCGGCGTGTACTGCCACCAGCTCTGGCTCCTCTGGCTGGGGTCGGGCGTGATCGGCGGCATCGGGCTCGGCCTCGGCTACATCTCGCCGGTGTCGACGCTCATCAGGTGGTTTCCCGATCGTCGCGGCATGGCCACCGGCATGGCGATCATGGGGTTCGGCGGCGGCGCGATGGTGGGCT
>DNLZ01000195.1:2560-13561 GCA_003488325.1 Planctomycetaceae bacterium | reverse complement strand
GCGATCGTGCAGGTGCAGCTCGTGGCGCCCCGCGACAGATGCAGCGGCCCGGTCCCCGGATTCCGCACCGGGAAGGCATGCCGACCCTTCGATCCCACGTTCACGGTGCCGAATCCATGATCGGTCTCCGGCGCCTCGACCAGGCCGTGCGGGGTTCCGGAGGGAACATCGCCGGCCGGCCGGAAATCGCCCACCTGCCAGGGCTCGAGCCACACGCCGACCGCGGCGGAAATAGAGCCCACGAGGGCCCCCACCAAAACCGCCGCGACGGCGACCGAGCCGATGGAGGGTGTGCGGTGCATCCTGAAATCGCCCGTGGCCTGAAACCGTCCGTCCAGCGGGCGGCACGCGCCCGTGGACGGTCCCCGCCGGACCTCCGGAGATCCCTGCCGGACCAGCGGCGATGACCTCCGGCATTGCAATTGTACCGGCCGTTCACCGAGCGGCATCCCGGCGGCCGCCGTCCTCAGTAGGCGCGGGCCAGGAGGCTTCGCCGCGGCACCCCCACCCCGGTGACGACGCACGGTCCGGGATCGTCGGGCCCCTCGAGCGGGATGCAACGGACGGTCACTTTGAGGGGGTCGAGCAGCGCCGCGATCGCCGGATCATCCGCGACCCGCACGAAGGCGAACCCGGCCGTCGGCTCGGCGAAGTGCTCCGCAACCTCCCGGGCGGTCTCCAGCCGCACCGAGCGGGACTCGCGCAGCGCCGCGGCCCGCGCGAACAGGGTCCGCTGAATATCCTCGAGCACGGCAGGCAGCCGCTCCGGCAGCGCCGCCAGCGGGATCGCCTCGCGCTCCTTGGGCCCGCGATCGCGACGCGACACGCTGGCGGTGCCGGCGGCCAGATCGCGGGGACCGATCTCGATCCTCACCGGCACCCCCTGCTTGACGTGCTGCCACACCTTGTCGCCGCCCCGGATGTCGCGCGGGTCGACCTTCACGCGGACCGGCTCCCCGGCGAAGGACGACCCCGCCAAGCGGGACTCGAGATCGCGGCAGGCCGCGAGCACCACCGCCCGCTCCTCGTCGGACCGCGCGATCGGCAGGACCACCGCGTGGTGCGGGGCGATCCGCGGCGGCAGCACGAGCCCGTCGTCGTCGGAATGGGTCATGATCACGGCGCCGATGAGCCGGGTGGAGACGCCCCAGGAGGTCGTCCAGCAGAATTCCTCGCCGCCGGTGGCGGTGGCGAAGCGGATGTTCTGGGCGCGGGCGAAGTTCTGGCCGAGGAAGTGCGACGTGCCCGCCTGCAGGGCCTTGCCGTCCTGCATCATCGCCTCGATCGAGAACGTGTCGACCGCGCCGGGGAACCGCTCGGCCGCCGGCTTGGGGCCCTTGATCACCGGCATCGCGAGGTCCCGCTCCGCGAAGGTGGCGTACACCTCCAGCATCCGCAAGGTCTCCTCGATCGCCTCGGCGGCCGTGGCATGGGCGGTGTGCCCCTCCTGCCAGAGAAACTCCGCCGTGCGCAGGAAGACCCGCGGCCGCATCTCCCAGCGCACGACGTTGGCCCACTGGTTCACCAGCACCGGCAGATCCCGCCACGACTGGATCCATTTGGCGTAGGTCGCGCCGATGATCGTTTCGCTCGTCGGCCGCACGACCAGCGGCTCCTCGAGCCGGCCGGTGGGCACGAGCCGTCCGTCAGGCCCCGCCTCCAGCCGATGGTGAGTGACGACGGCGCACTCCTTGGCGAAGCCCTCGACGTGCTTCGCCTCCTGCTCGAGGTAGGAGAGCGGGATGAAGAGCGGGAAGTAGGCGTTGACGTGGCCGGTGGCCTTGAATTCCCGGTCGAGGATCGACTGCATCCGCTCCCAGATCGCGTAGCCGTGCGGCTTGATGACCATGCAGCCGCGCACCGCCGAGGCCTCGGCGAGGTCGGCCGCGCGAACCACCTGCTGGTACCACTCGGGATAGTCCTCGGCCCGGGTCGGGCTGATCGCGTTGGCCGGCATCACCACTGCACCGGGGGAACGCGGCGGCCGGCGTGCCGCCGCGGGGCCAAGATTGTAGCGGCGGCCGCCCGGTTCGTGGGACCGGCCGCGGCCGCCGTAGACTGTGGGGCCATGTCTCAGCGACTCATTTCCGAACTGCCCGCCCAGACGGCGGTCGACCAGGTGTTCCTGGCGACGCACAAGCAGCTGCGTCCCAATCGCCACGGTCAGCTCTACCTCCAGGTCGAGCTCGCCGACAAGAGCGGCGCGATCACCGGCCGGCTCTGGAACGCCTCCGAGGCCGACTACGGCGGGTTCGCCGACGGTGACTTCGTGCGGGTCGAGGGGCACACCCAGCTCTACTCCGGGGCGATGCAGATCATCATCTCGGCGATCGAGCGGGCCGATCCGGGAACGGTGGACGAGCGCGAGTTTCGGGTGCTCTCGCCCGCCGACATCGGCAGGCTCGAGGCCGAGGCCCGCCGCCTGCTGGCAGGGCTGCGTCCCCCGCTCGACGGCCTGGTCGCGGAGATCCTCGACGACCGGTCGCTCATGGCCCGCTTCGCCCGTTCGCCCGCCGGCGTCAAGCACCACCACGCCTACGCCGGGGGGCTGCTCGACCATGTCGTGAACCTCATGCGGCTCGCCGACGCGGTCGCCCCGTTCTATCCCGCGCTCGACCGCGACCTGCTGCTCGTCGGCGTGCTCGTGCACGACATCGGCAAGATCGACGAACTCGAAAGCGAGAAGGGATTCTCCTACACCGACCGCGGCCAGCTCCTGGGGCACGTGCTGCTGGGGCTCGAGATCGTCGAGGCGAAGATCCGGGGCATCGAGTCGAGGCTGGGCCGGCCTTTCGACGCGGAGACGGCGACCCGCGTCAAGCACATGATCGCGAGCCATCATGGCGCCTACGAGTTCGGCGCCCCGAAGCTGCCGATGACGCTCGAGGCCCTCGCCCTCCACCACCTCGATCACCTCGACGCCAAGATGGCGGGGGCGATCCAGCTCCTGAGCAACGAGGCCTCGATGGACGGTGGCTGGACGCAGTATCAGGCGGGGCTCGGCCGCAAGTTCTTCCGGGGACGGGCGCCATGACACGCAAACGCCCGCAGCCGCCCGCGACCCGGGGTCGCTCCGCGGGGATCGTGGGCGTGTTCCGACGGGCGGCCGGCGGGTACGGCTTCGTCCATCCCGAGGGCGCTCTTCCCGGCGATCGGTCGGGCGACATCCACGTCGCGGCCTCGGCGACGCTCGACGCGGTCAGCGGCGACACCGTGCGCGTGCGACTCGCGTCGGGGCGCGAGGCCGGTCGCCCGGGTCCGGCCGGAGAGATCGTGGAGGTCGTGGCACGACGCACGACGCGCTTCGTGGGCACCTACTTCGAGGCCGGCGGCGGCGGATGGGTCCAGGTCGACGGCACGGCCTTCGCACGCCCGATTTCCGTCGGCGACCCCGGCGCGAAGGGGGTGCACGAGGGCCACAAGGTGGTGGTGGAGCTCGTGCGGTTTCCCTCCCACCTGCGTGACGGCGAGGGGGTCGTCGTCGGCGTCCTCGGGCGGGCCGGCGACGTCGGGGTCGACACGCAGACGATCATCCACGAGTTCGCCCTGCCCGGCGAGTTTCCCGAGGCGGCGCTCGAGGATGCCCGCCGCCAGGCCCAGCGGTTCGACGAGACCGTGCCCGCCGACCGGCGGGACCTGACCGGGCGGACGATCATCACGATCGATCCGGTCGACGCCCGCGATTTTGACGACGCGATCTCGCTCGAGCGGGTCGAACGCGGGCACTGGCTGCTCGGCGTGCACATCGCGGACGTCTCGCACTTCGTCCGCGAGGGCTCGCCTCTCGACCAGGAGGCCCGCGCGCGGGGCACGAGCATCTACCTGCCGGACCGGGTGATTCCGATGATCCCCGAGATCGTCTCGAACAACCTCGCCAGCCTGCAGCCCGGCCGCATCCGCTTCGCGAAGACCTGCTGGATCGAGTTCACCGCGGAGGGGGTGCCGGTCCATTCGGCCGTCGAATCCACCGCGATCAGGAGCGCGCGACGCTTCGCCTACGAGGAGGTCGACGTCTTCCTCGCCGACCCCGGCACCACCGCCGTCGAGATGTCCGCCGCCGTGCGCGAGCTGCTCGGCCGGATGCGCGACCTCGCCCGCATCCTCCGCGCCCGCCGGACGGCGCGCGGCTCGCTCCAGCTGGAGCGGCCGGAGGTGAAGATCGACCTGGATCGTGACGGCCGCGTCGCCGGCGCCCATGTCGTCGCCAACACGGAGAGCCATCAGATCATCGAGGAGTTCATGCTCGCGGCCAACGAGGCGGTGGCCGGCGCGCTCGCCGCGGCCGCGGCCCCCTTCCTGCGGCGCATCCATGCCCCACCCGATCCCCGCCGACTGCGGCAGCTCACCGAGTTCGTCACGGAGCTGGGCTTCGAGGTGGACTCGCTCGAGAGCCGCTTCGAACTGCAGCGTCTGCTCGATCTCGCACGAGGCCGACCGGAGGAGCACGCGGTGCACTACGCGGTGCTGCGCAGCCTGACCCGAGCCGTGTACGGACCCCAGGAGGAGGGACATTACGCGCTGGCGAGCGAGCGCTACTGCCACTTCACCTCGCCGATCCGGCGCTACCCCGACCTCACCATCCATCGCGCGCTCGACCTGGTCGCGAACGGCCGCCGGCCGCCGGCCGAGGGCCTGCTCCAGCTCGGCGAGCAGTGCTCCGATCTCGAGCGTCGCGCGGAGGCGGCCGAGCGGGAGCTCGTGAAGCTCAAGCTGCTTCTCTTCCTCCAGTCGCGCATCGGCATGGAGATGGAGGCGGTGGTGACGGGCGTCGAGGCCTTCGGGATCTTCGTGCAGGGGCTCCAACTGCCGGCCGAGGGCCTCGTGTCCATCGACGGCCTGCCCGACGACACCTATCGCTACGATCGCGCCAGCCATACGCTCTCGGGCCGGCGGGCCGGGCAGGTGTACCGGCTCGGCGACCGGCTCGCGGTCGCCGTCGATCGTGTCGACATCGAGCGTCGCGAGCTCGAGTTTCGGCTCGTGAACGGCGATCGGTCGCGGGGTCGGCGACGTCCGCCACGCCCTGCCGCCCCCCGCAGACGTCCGGGCTCGAAGCGAGCCCCACACCGTCGAGGCCTCCGTGGATGATCTTCTGGAAACGCCGCTCGCCGGCTGGCATGCATCCCATGGCGGCCGCATGGTCGACTTCGCGGGCTGGCGGATGCCGGTGCAGTACGCCTCGATCGTCGACGAGCATCTCGCGACCCGCCGCGCCGCCGGCATGTTCGACGTCTCGCACATGGGACGGCTCGAGGTCGGCGGCCGGGACGCCATGCCGTGGCTGGAGTCGCTCCTCACGAGGCGCGTCGAGGACATCCGTCCCGGGCAGGTGCGCTACACGCTCGTCACGACGGACGAGGGCCCCGACGGCTGGACCGTGCTCGACGACGCCCTCGTGAGCCGTGACGCGGATGCGGGGGACGGGACGCCACGGTTCGGCCTCGTCGTCAACGCGAGCAACAAACCGCGGGTGATGCGGTGGCTCGAGCGCCGACTGCCGCCGGCGGGCGTCGCGCTCGTGGACCGGACGGCGTCGACGGCGATGATCGCGGTGCAGGGACCGCGTGCGGTGGAGATCGTCGCCGGGCTCTGCCCCGCGTCCGCCGCCGCGACCGTCTCGGGGCTCGGCACGTATCGCTGCACGACGGCCACGGTGGCGGGACGACCCGCCACGGTGAGTCGTACGGGATACACCGGCGAGGACGGCGTGGAGCTCGTGGTGGCCGCCGACGAGGCGGTCGCGACGTGGGATGCGATCCTGTCCGCGGGCACGAGCCTCGGGCTGGTTCCCTGCGGCCTCGGTGCCCGAGACACGCTTCGTCTGGAGGCGGGCATGCCGCTCTACGGGCACGAGCTCGTGGAAACGAGCGACCCCTTCGCACTCGGCCTCGGCTTCGCGGTCACGCTCGACACCCCGGCGCATGGCTCGCGGGCGTTCCCGGGTGCCACGGCGCTGCGCACGCGGCGCGATCGATCGACGGGACGCGTCCGCGTCGGTCTCGTCGTGGCCGGCCGTCGGGCGGCACGCGAGGGCGCGGCCGTCGCCAGACCGGGCGACCCGTCGGCGACCGTCGGCATCGTGACGAGCGGAAGCTTCTGCCCCTCGCTCGGCTCCGCGGCGGCGCAGGCGCTCGTCGATCGCGACGTCGCCGCCGCCGGGACGCCGCTCGAGGTGCTCGTCCGCGATGCCGCACTGCCCGCCGTCGTCACCCCCCTGCCCTTCGTGCGTCGCGGCTCCCGCCCCTGAGCCGATCGTGTATCCTCCCGCCCACGGACGCGCTCCGCGGCACCGGATCGCGCCCTTTCCACCCCTCCTTCCCGACCCCCGCTGGAGCGAGCCATGGCCGCAGAACTGCGTTTCGCGAAGACGCACGAATGGATCCGGCCGGACGCCGATGGCCTGGCGACCGTCGGCATCTCCGCCTACGCCGTCGAGGCGCTCACCGACCTCGTCTTCATGCAGTTGCCCGAGGTGGGCCGCCGGGTGAAGGCGGGTGAATCGATCGGTGAGATCGAGAGCGTCAAGGCGGTGAGCGACTTCTACGCGCCGGTCTCGGGTGAGGTCGTCGCCGTGAATGCCGCCCTGCCCGATGCACTGGAAACGCTCGGCCACGATCCGTACGGCGCGGGGTGGATCGTGAAGCTGCGGCCCGATGATCCCGCCGACATGGCCGGCCTGCTCACGCAGCCCGCGTACGACGCGCTCGTGAAGAGCGGGCAGCACTGACGCCGTGGGCAGGCTCTCGATCTGGTTGGACCAGGCGGCCGACGGCCCGACGAACATGGCCGCGGACGAGGTGCTCGCCGCCGAGGCGCGGAGGCGTCTCCAGCCGCTCGTGCGACTGTATCGCTGGGACTCGCCGACCGTCTCGCTCGGCGCCTTTCAGCCGATCGCCGAGGCGCGGTCGCTCGGGATCGTGCCGGGGCATGGCCTGGTCCGTCGCCCGAGCGGCGGTGGGGCGATCGTTCACGGGACCGACATCACCTACGCGGTCGCCGTCCCGGCAGGGCATGCGTGGTCGCGATCGCCCGAGGTTCTCTACCGCGCCGTCCACCGACCACTGGTCGCGGAACTCGTGTCGCGCGGGATGGACGCGCGGCTCCACGAGGATGGCGGCCCATCCTCGCAGGGGGTCGCCGATGCGTTCTTCTGCTTTTCGCGTCGGTCCCCCGGAGACGTGGTCGTCTCCACCGGCTCGACCGGTGAACCGCCGGCGGACGCGAAGGTTCTCGGGGGCGCCCAGCGCCGCCAGAGCGGGGTCGTCATCCAGCACGGAAGCCTGCTCCTGCGCTCCAACGTGGCCGCCCCACCTGCATGGCGCCATCCGGGGATCGGCGACGTCGGCCTCGCCATCGCCGACGACGGCATCGATCTCGCCACCGCGTGGATGAACCGCTTCGCGGCCGCACTCGCCAGTGAGCTCGACTGGGAAGCGGAGCCGTTCCTCTCCGACCGCGGCCGGCGGACGGAGGCCGATGCCGCCCTGGGGCGGTACCGCGATGCGCGGTGGTGCGAGCGGCGTTGACCACGCGCCACGCCCACACGACGGTTCGTCGCGTCGGGGTGTTGCGGGTGCCCCGCGCGGCAGTATGCTCTCGGCGGAGAGTTCACGCGGACGACGCGAGTGGCTCTCGTCGAGTCCGAAGCGGCGGCGAAGGTGCGGCGATGATCGTCAAACTGATCGTCGTGTCAGGCAAGAGCGCGGGTCGATCGATCGCCGTGAAGCGATCGAGGTTTCTCATCGGCCGTGCGGACGAGTGCGACATCCGGCCCCTCAGCGAGGAGGTGAGCCGGCGGCACTGCGCGATCATCGTCGGCCCCGAGTCGGTCTTCGTCGAGGATCTCGGGAGCCGCAACGGCACGTTCGTCAACGGCGAGCGCATCGCAGAGCGGACGCAGGTGACGGATGGCGACGCGGTCCGGGTCGGGAGCCTCGAGCTCCGCGTCTCGTGCACGCGGCAGGCCGCGGCGGGCAGCGACGACGACGTGTCCAAGTGGCTGATGAACGAAGCCGACGCCGGGGACACGACCACGACCACGCGCTCGCTCGCCGCGCACGATCCCCGGCCCGGCGACGCCGCGGCGGACGGTGGTGACGACGACACCATCGCGGGATCGGGCGCCGGACCGAACGCCGGGGCCACGCACGGGGGCAAGGAGGGCGAGCGGACCGCGGTCCCTGGCACACCGGCCACGCGGGGTGATTCGACGACGGTGCGGACCGCGGCGGCCGAGGCGGCGAAGGCGAGTCGGGCCGCGCCGGCCGGGTTGCCCCAGCAGCAGTCGAAGGCCGATTCGTCGAAGGACGCGGCTGCCGAGGCGCTGAAGAAGTTCTTCGACAGTCGCTCGTAGCCGGCGGATACGACGTGGCCGCGGTCGGGCCGGGCGTGGGCTGAGGCGGGCCCGGCGTCACTCGCGTCGTTCCACGCGGCACATCCGTCATCGCCCGCAAGTCCGGCACCGGACAACCCGCCGGCTTTTCGAAAAACGCACAGCTTCCGCAGCCGGCATCGTGCATCGTTCCAGCAGAGTCTTCCCGGTCGGCGGAGTCACCCGCGACCGGACAAGGCCGGCCGGCCCCGAGCCCCTCCAGAGGATCCTCAGCATGTCCGCCACGTTGCCCCAAGCGCCCCGCTTCGCCCGCCGCGCCGTCGGCACCTGCCACCCTCCCAAAGCGGGCCGGCGTCGCAAGATCGACCCGACCACGTGCGAACGGGATTACGGGCCGGAGGAACTCGACTTCATGCGGGCCATCGAGGCCTACAAGCGATCGAGCGGCAGGCAGTTTCCGACCTGCAGCGAGATCCTCGAGGTCGTGCATGCCCTCGGATACCGCCGCGCCGATCTGGCGTGATCCGGGGCGGAGCATGCGGGCCGGTCTTGTCTCGGTGATCGGGAGGCCGATAGGGTCCGCCCGCCATGCCAGGAGACCCCGCCGTGACCGCATGCGGGCGCGTTGTGACCGCCAGACGATGGAACCCGGGCTCCGCGCCGACTCGCCCCACAGCGGCGGTCTCGCCAGCCGACCGGGGCTGCCCGTCGATCCGCACGTGCCGCGTCGCGTCGACCTCGCGCCCGGGCTTCGTCCTGATCCTCGGACTGCTCGTGGCGCCGCTCATGGCCGCCGGTGGCTGCAGCCGGATGAGACAAAACGACAACTCGGAAGGGGTCCGGCTCTACCAGCAGGGCAACTACCTGGGCGCGGTGAATCACTTCCAGCAGGCGCTCGCGAAACAGCCCGGGGACCCCGACTGCTTCTACAACCTCGGCGCGACCTACCACCAGCAGGCGAAGGTCTTCGGGCAGCCGGCCGACCGCGCCACCGCGGAACAGTACTACCACCTCTGCCTCGCCCGGGCCCCGGGTCACGAGGCATGCCGTCGGGCGATGTCGGTGCTCCTCGTCGAGGAGGGACGCGAGCCCGAGGCGATCGCGGGCCTCCAGGAGTGGTCCCGCCTGCAGCCGGGCAATCCGAACCCGCACATCGAGATGGCACGGCTCTGGGAGGAGCGCGGAGACCTGCGCGAGGCGGAAAACCAGCTCGTCGACGCGCTGGCCGTCGCCCCGAGCGATCCCCGCGCCCTCGTCGCCCTCGCGCACCTCCGCGAGCGCTCGGGGGATACGGCGCAGGCCTTGGCCAACTACCAGCGCGCGCTCCAGGCGGATCCCGTGCAGCCCGTCGTGGCGACACGCGTCGCGACGCTCTCGGGTGCCCCGGCGGTCAGGTCCGCGGCGCTGCCCCCGCCCGGCGCGGCGACTCCCGTGGGCGGTCAGTGGACGGCCGCCGCGCCCGCCCGTTGACCCTCCCCGGACGGCCTCCTATGTTGCGGCCTCGTCGGCAGGCCCACGGAGTCCGCGCCGACGGGAGGAGAGGAACACAATGGAGCGTGACCCGGCCCCCGTCGTCGACCGCGTGTTCAACTTCTCCGCCGGGCCGGCGGTCATGCCCGTCGAGGTGCTCGAGGAGGCGCGGGACGACCTCCTCTGCCTGCCCGGGGTGGGCAGTTCGATCCTCGAGATCAGCCATCGCAGTCCCGCCTTCGATCGCATCCTCGGCGACACGCTGGGGATCCTGAGCGACCTCCTCGGCGGTTCCGCCGACCACGAGATCCTGCTCCTGCAGGGGGGCGCGAGCCTCCAGTTCTCGATGGTGCCGATGAACCTGCTGCGCGCCGAGTCGACCGCCGACTACATCCTCACCGGCACATGGGGCACGACGGCAGCCCGCGACGCGCGGCGCGAGGGACGGGTGCACGTCGCGTGGGACGGGGCGAGCACGAAGCACGACCGCCTCCCCGCCGCCGACGAGATCTCGCTCTCCGACGACCCGGCCTACGTGCACATCACCAGCAACGAGACGATCCAGGGCGTGCAGTGGAAGCGCGAGCCGCACGTCGGCACCGCGCCCCTCGTGTGCGATGCGTCGAGCGACTTCCTGTCACGGCCGATCGACCTGGCGCGATACGGACTCATCTACGCCTGCGCCCAGAAAAATGCCGGGATCGCCGGCGTGACCGTCGTCATCATCCGCAAGGATCTCCTCGAACGCGCCGGCGACGGCCTGCCCCGCATGCTCGACTACCGCACGTTCGCGAAGGAGGGCTCGCGGCCCAATACGCCGCCGACGTTCGCGATCTACATTCTCGGGCTCGTGTGCCGCTGGATCCGCGACGTGAAGGGGGGCCTCGCGGGCATGGCCCGCCACAACGCGGCGAAGGCGCAGCTTCTTTACGACGTGCTCGATGGATCGGCCGGCTTCTATGCCGGGCACGCGCGGCCCGAGTGCCGATCCGACATGAACGTCACCTTCCGCCTGCCGGACGAGACGCTCGAACGCGAGTTCCTCGCGGGAGCGACGGCACGTGGTCTCGTCGACCTCAAGGGGCACCGCTCGGTGGGCGGGATCCGCGCCAGCGTGTACAACGCGATGCCCGTCGAGGGGGTCGAGATGCTGCGGGACTGGATGCTCGAGTTCCAACGGGGCCGTCAGGCCTGACGCG
>DNLZ01000195.1:1742-2170 GCA_003488325.1 Planctomycetaceae bacterium | reverse complement strand
GTCACACCCGCTGTTTTCACGGACCGCGACCCATGCCCTCGATCCTCGTGCTCGACACCCTCAGCCCCGACGGCCTCGCGCTGCTCGACGTGGCCGCAGCCTCCGGCATCTCCTACGAGGTCCGCACCGGGCTCTCCGGTGACGCCCTGCGGGAGGCGCTCGCGGGTCACGACGGAGCCATCTGTCGCAGCGGCGTGAAGATCACGGCGGCTTCCCTCGAGGGCAATCAGCGGCTTCGGGCGATCGTGCGGGCCGGCGTCGGCACCGACAACATCGACAAGGAGGCGGCGACGCGGCGCGGCATCGTGGTGATGAACACGCCCGCCGGCAACACGCTCAGCACGGCGGAGCATGCCTTCGCCCTGATCCTCGCGCTCTCGCGGAACGTCGCCGCGGCGGACGCCAGCCTGCGGTCCCACGTCTGGGAC
>DNLZ01000195.1:457-1425 GCA_003488325.1 Planctomycetaceae bacterium | reverse complement strand
GGCAGAAGTTCACCGGCGTCCAACTCGCGGGCAAGACCCTCGGCATCGTCGGCCTTGGCCGCATCGGCCAGGCTGTGGCGCGGCGGGCGCGGGCGTTCGAGATGCGGGTGCTCGGGTTCGATCCGTTCATCGCGGCCGATCGGGCCGCCGAGCTGGGCGTGGACCTGGTGACCGGGGTGCGGGACCTGCTCCCCCTCGTCGACTACCTCACGGTCCACACGCCGCTCACGGACGAGACGCGGCACCTGGTCGGCATGGACGAGCTCGCCCTGCTGAAGCCCGGCATCCGCCTCGTCAACTGTGCGCGAGGCGGGATCTACGAGGAGCGGGCTCTCGTCGAGGGGCTCGAGCGCGGCATCATCGGCGGCGTGGCCCTCGATGTCTTCGAGCGGGAGCCCTGCACCGACAGCCCGCTCTTCGGGATGCCGGGCGTCCTGGTGACGCCGCACCTCGGTGCGAGCACCGAGGAGGCGCAGTCGCAGGTGGCCGTGGAGGGCGTGAACCTCCTGATCGACTTTCTGACGCACGGCACGATCCGGCATGCGGTGAATTCCGCAGCCGTCGATCCGGTGGAGCTCGATGGCGTGCGGGGCTTCCTCGATCTGGCATGGCGACTCGGCCAGCTCGTCGCGAAGCTCGACGACACGGCGCCCCGGTCCTGTTCCATCGCCTACCGTGGGGAGATCGCCTCCCGCAGCACGCGGCTGGTGACGGCGGCCTTCGTGGCCGGGCTGCTCGACGGCGTCGTCGAGGACGTCAACATCGTCAATGCCGAGGTCCTGCTGCGGGAGCGCGGGGTGGAGCTCCTCGAGCAGAGCCGCACCGACCGGGGGTCATTCAACTCGGTGGTCGCCGTCGAGCTGACGACGAGTGAGACCGTGCACCGGGCCGCCGGAACGCTCTTCGGCCATGCCATGCCCCGCCTGGTGCAGCTCGAGGGCCACCGGCTGGAGGCCTACCTCGACGGC
>DNLZ01000195.1:0-161 GCA_003488325.1 Planctomycetaceae bacterium | reverse complement strand
GCTGGAGGCCTACCTCGACGGCACGCTGCTCGTCTTCACGCATCGCGATGTGCCGGGGATCATCGGCCGGGTGGGCACCGTGTTCGGCGAGCTCGGCATCAACATCGCGCAGATGACCGTCGGCCGCGCCACCCCCGGTGGCGACGCGATCGGCGTGCTGA
>DNLZ01000194.1:482-6734 GCA_003488325.1 Planctomycetaceae bacterium | reverse complement strand
GTCGCGCGCGTCCGCCGACAAAGCCGGCGATTTTTCACATGTTCGCTTGTCAGAATTCCTGGCAGGCGTAGAGTACGAGCGTGAACGCATGATTTCTCGCGATCCCCTGCCCGAGTCGCCGATGCCGCTTCCTCAGGTCCCGTCAGATGGTCAGGCGGCCCCGCCTCGTGCGGTGGATCATGCCGTGATCGACCTCCTGCGGGTCGATGACGGCCTGGGGATCGGTGACCTGGCATCGTCGCTGGGTGTGACGGCCACCGCTGTCCGGCAGCGTCTCGACCGGCTCATGCGACAGGGCCTCGTGGAGCGTTCGACGACCAGCGGCCGGCGTGGGCGGCCCTCGCATACCTACCGTCTCACGGAGTCGGGCCGTCGCATCGGCGGCGACAATTTTCACGATCTGGCCATCGTCCTCTGGCGTGAGATCCGCTCCGTCAGCGACGCGGAGGTCAGGCGGGGGCTGATCGGTCGCATCGGCACATCGCTGGCCGGCCTGCATCGCGACGAGGTGCGGGGGGCGACGCCGCGGGATCGCCTGCGCGACGTCGCGGCGCTGATGCGACGCAATCAGATCGCCTGTGTCGTGGAAGAGCCCGCAACCGGGCGGGACGATGGGGCCCGGATGCCGTCGGGCGACGCCGCGGGCGGCGGCTTGCCCGTGCTGACGAGTTACGCCTGCCCTTATCCGGATCTCGCGGAGCAGGATCGGGGCATCTGTGCCGCCGAGCGCGTCATGATCGAGGAACTCGTCGGCCGCCCGGTGCGGTTGGCGGAATGCCGCCTCGACGGCGGTTCGTGCTGCCGCTTTTCGATGGCGGAGGCCGGTCCGACGAGCGTGGCCGGGGGTGGCGACGTCGGCACCTTGCGGTCCGAGGCGACACCGCGTCGAATGCCGTCCGAACGTCCTTCCGGCCGCGATCCTCGACGCGTCCGTTCGTCCCGTTCATCGTCCGACCCCAACCCGGAGCCCGTGTCATGACCGTCACCGCGCCCGCCAGTCCCGCCGCCGCCGCGCCCTGGATCGAGGGCCGTTTCGAGGAAAATCTCGTGCTCACGACGGTCGAGCAGGCGATCAACTGGGCCCGGCAGTCGAGCATCTGGCCGATGACGTTCGGTCTCGCGTGCTGCGCCATCGAGATGATGGCCGCGGGGGCGAGCCGCTACGACCTCGACCGCTTCGGGGCGGGGGCCTTTCGCGCCACGCCGCGGCAGGCCGACCTGATGATCGTGGCGGGCACGGTCACCTACAAGATGGCCAGTCGCGTGCGACGGCTCTACAACCTCATGCCCGATCCGAAGTACGTCATCGCGATGGGCGCCTGCACGACCGGTGGCGGCCCGTACTTCAAGTGGGGGTATCACGTCGTGAAGGGCGTGGATCTCGTCGTCCCGGTGGATGTCTACGTGCCGGGCTGTCCGCCCCGTCCCGAGAGCCTGCTCGAGGGGCTCATGCGGATCCAGGACAAGATCCTCGGGCAACGGATCGCGAAGCGCAAGGACGGTCCGGGCAAGGTCGACGACGAACTGCCCGTGCCCCACCACTCGGGCTACGTGACGTCGCCGGTGGGTGACGGAGATCTCGTGTTCGATCATCAGAAGCTCACCGGTTGATGGTGCGGCGGATGGAAGTCGGAGGAGGTGCAACGGTGGAACGGCTCGTCATTCGCGGACTCCACGTCGCCGTCGAGGGGCAGGAGATCCTCAAGGGCGTGGACCTCGAGATCGGTCGCGGAGAGGTGCACGCGCTGATGGGCCCGAACGGGTCCGGCAAGAGCACGCTCGGCTACGCGATCATGGGCCACCCCGCGTACGAGGTGACCTCCGGCACGATCGAACTCGTCGCGGCCGACGGGACGCGGCGGGACGTGCTCGCCATGGAACCCGACGAGCGGGCACGGGCCGGGATCTTCCTGGCGTTCCAGCGGCCGATGGCGATCCCGGGCGTGCGGCTCGCCGATTTTCTGCGGCACTCGGTCACCAACGTGCGCAATCCCGACCGCAAGGAGGGGGAGGAGCTGATGCCGATGCGGGAGTTCCGTGCGGAACTCAAGGCGAAGATGGCCGAGCTCTCAATGGATCCCGATTTCGCGCGGCGGTACGTCAACGACGGGTTTTCGGGGGGTGAGATGAAGCGGGCCGAGATCCTGCAGCTCGCGATGCTGCGGCCGGGGTTCGCGATCCTCGACGAGACCGACAGCGGACTCGACGCCGACGCCGTGCGGCTTGCCAGCGAGAGCATCGCGAAGATCGGCGGTGCGGAGATGGGCATCCTCATCATCACCCACCACGAACAGCTCCTCGAGCACAACGTCCCCCTGCGGACGCACGTCATGCTCGGTGGACGAATCGTCGAGTCGGGCGGCCCGGAGCTCGCGGCTGAGCTGCACAAGAAGGGGTACGAGCGGATTCGGGCGGCGTATCCGGATGCGGCGGCGGCGGAGCGGGCGATGGAGGATGCCGCGGGGGTGGCCGGCCGGGCGGTGCCCGCCGGGGCCGGGGCCTGAAGCGAGAGCACGAACAGCGACGGGAGAGAATCCATGGCGACGGCACTCGAAACGACCCCGTTGAACGGGGGCCCGGCCGACGAGACGGCGGCGCTCAAGAGCGTGGAGATCAACAAGTACGACTTTCGTACCGACGCCCCGGCCGTCTTCAAGGCGCGCAAGGGGATCGACGCGGAGATCGTCGCGCAGATCTCCGAGATGAAGGGGGAGCCGGCCTGGATGCGCGAGTTCCGGCTCGAGGCGTTCAAGATCTTCGAGTCGAAGCCCATGCCAAAGTGGGGAGGCCGGCTCGGGATCGATTTCCAGGACATCTACTACTACCTGAAGCCCACCGAGCATCAGGGCAAGACGTGGGACGACGTTCCCGATGCGATCAAGGAGACGTTCGACCGCCTCGGCATCCCGCAGGCGGAGCGGCAATTCCTCGCGGGCGTCAAGGCCCAGTTCGAGAGCGAGGTCGTGTACGGGTCGTTGCAGGAGGATCTCGCGAAGAAGGGCGTCATCTTCACCGATACCGACACGGCGGTGCGGGAGCACGCCGACCTGCTCCGCGAGTATTTCGGCACGGTCATTCCGCCGAGCGACAACAAGTTCGCCGCGCTCAACTCGGCGGTCTGGTCGGGCGGTTCGTTCATCTACGTGCCCAAGGGCGTGTCGATCGAGTTTCCGCTGCAGGCCTACTTCCGGATCAACGCGGAGAACATGGGGCAGTTCGAGCGCACGCTGATCATCGTGGACGAGGGCGCCCATGTGCACTACGTCGAGGGCTGCACGGCCCCGATGTACTCGTCCGAGAGCCTCCACTCCGCCGTCGTCGAGATCCTCGTGAAGCGGGGCGGTCGCTGTCGGTACACGACCATCCAGAATTGGGCCAACAACATCTACAACCTCGTGACGAAGCGGGCCATGGCCTACGCGGACGCCACGATGGAGTGGATCGACGGGAATCTCGGCAGCCAGCTCACGATGAAGTATCCCGCGGTCTACATGATGGAGCCGGGCGCGCGGGGCGAGATCCTCTCCATCGCCTTCGCCTCGGCGGGGCAGCATCAGGATGCGGGTGCGAAGCTCGTGCACGCGGCCCCGAACACCAGCGGCCGGATCGTCTCGAAGAGCATCTCGAAGAACGGGGGGCGGGCGAGCTACCGGGGGCTGGTGAAGGTGGAGCCCGGTGCGACCGGCAGCCGCTCGAGCGTGGTGTGTGACGCGCTGATCCTCGACGAGCACAGTCGCAGCGACACCTACCCCTACATCGAAATCGAAGAGCAGGACGTGTCGATCGGACACGAGGCGAGTGTCTCCAAGATCGGCGAGGAGCAGCTCTTCTATCTCATGAGCCGGGGCCTCACCGAGGCGGAGGCGAGCACGATGATCGTCGGCGGGTTCATCGAGCCGCTCGTGAAGGAGCTGCCCATGGAGTACGCCGTCGAGATGAACAAGCTCATCCAGCTGCAGATGGAAGGTTCGGTGGGGTGATCGGCATGACCGCAGCCACGCTCCCCAACCGCTCCCCTGCCCCGTCCGTCGCCTTCGGCGCCGAGGCGCTCGACGCGATCCTCGCCGCCTCGCCGGCGCCGGCGTGGGCCTCCGATCTGCGACGGGCGGCGTGCGCGCGGCTCACCGGCCTCGGCCTGCCCGACCGGCGCGACGAGAACTGGATGCGCACCGACCTGCGGCTCTTCAAGCCGGCGGCCTGGGGTCCGAGCCGGTCACCGGACGCCGGAGCGGCCGTCGAGGAGGGCCTGCTGGCCGAGGCGATCCTCTCGGGCGAACTCGTCGACACGGCCGATGGGAGCGGCCAACGCGTCGCGGGCCGGCTCGCGGGCCGCTTCACGTCGCTCGACGGGCACGTCATGCGCGAGGAACTCGACGCGTCGCTCGCGGCACAGGGCGTCGTGTTCGGCTCGGCGGAGCGGGTGCTCGCGGAGCGCGCCGACGTGCTCAAGGCCCACTGGTTCTCGCTGATCGATTCGTCCAAGGACTGGTTCGCCGCGCTCCACGCCGCCTTCCACGCGGCCAGCGTCGTGCTGTACGTGCCGCCGCGCGTCCGCATCGCGGATCCGCTGCACGTCGTGGCCGGCCTGACCGACGGGGGCGTGGACACGTCGCACGTGCTCGTCGTGCTCGGCGAGGGAGCCGAGGCGACCGTCCTCACCGAGACCGCGGGAGGCGGAGCCGCCGGCTCGACCGGCGGATTCCACTGCGGCGGCACCGAGATCGTCGTCGGTGAAAACGCGTTCCTGCGGATGGTCAACCTGCAGAACTGGAACACCGGCGTCTGGCACGTCGCCCGACAGCGGGCGGTGGTGCGGGCGAACGGCCGTCTTCAGTGGACGCTCGGTGCCCTCGGGAGCCGGCTCTCGCAGGTCGCACAGGACGTGGCCCTCGTGGGTCGCGGCGCCGATGCCCAGGTCAACGGCGTGATGTTCACCGAAGGCCGCCAGCAGCTCGTCTTCAACACGTCCCAGCACCACGAGGCGGCGGCGTGCCGGAGCGACCTCCTGTACAAGGGCGCCCTGCAGGATCGCTCGCGGCTCGTGTGGCGCGGCATGATCAAGGTGGACAAGGCCGCCCAGAAGACCGATGGCTATCAGCGGAACGACAACCTCATGCTGTCGAAGACCGCACGAGCCGACTCGATCCCGGGACTCGAGATCGAGGCGGACGACGTCCGATGCACGCACGGTGCGACGAGCGGTCGCGTGGACGGCCAGCAGGTGTTTTACGCACAGGCCCGTGGACTCACCGCCGACGAGGCCGCGCGACTCGTGGTCGCGGGCTTCTTCCAGCAGGTATTCGACCGCATCACGATCGCGCCGGTGCGGGAGGCCCTCGCCCGTGCGATCGGCCGCCGCATCCGGCGGATTTCGTGACGGCCCGGGGGCGGATCGCGTGCCTGCACGTCGGCCGGATGGTGCCGCATCACCGACGTCCGGGCTGCGGGTCGCGCCGCGGACGATCTGTCGACAGGCCTCATGAGGATCGGGACGATGCATGAGTTTCGGCGAGTGGTCGATGTGAACGAGGTGCCCGATCCGGGGAAGACGCTCGTGGATGTGGACGGCGAGATGATCGCGCTCTTCCACGTCCAGGGGGCGTGGTATGCCATCGACGACGTCTGCACGCACGACGGGGGTCCGCTCGCCGATGGCGAACTGCGGGACTTCCGCATCGCATGCCCGCGGCACGGCGCGAAGTTCGACATCCGGACCGGCGCCGCGCTCACGATGCCCGCCGTGCGGGCCACTCGCGCACACGACGTGAAGGTCGAGGATGCCGCCGTCTGGGTGCGCCTGCGAACCTCGGGCTTCGCGGATGGTCCGGCGGCCCATGCCACGGGATCGGCCGCGGGACGGTCCGCCGGGGCTGCGACGCCCACGACTCCGACGCCCGCGGCCGCCCCGCTTGTGACGGACGGGACCGTCGCCCACGGCGAGGGCACCGCCGCCCCCGCCGGCCCGCTGTGCGAGGATGTGGTCCGCGAGATCCTCAAGGAGGTCAAGGATCCCGAACTCTTCGTCAACATCGTCGACCTGGGCCTGATCTACGGCGTCACGCTCGCTCCGTCGCCCGACGTCCCGACCAAGCAGCACGTATCGATCGACATGACGATGACGAGTCCCGCCTGCCCGGCGGGGCCGCAGCTCATCGCCGACACGAAGCGGGCGCTCGCGGCCCGGCCCGACGTGTCGCAGGTGGAGGTGCGGATCGTGATGGATCCGCCCTGGACGCCCGACCGCATGACCGA
>DNLZ01000194.1:0-185 GCA_003488325.1 Planctomycetaceae bacterium | reverse complement strand
GGACGCCCGACCGCATGACCGATGCCGCGCGGGATCAGCTCGGCATCTTCTGAGGCAGGTCGCCGGGCAACTCGACGGCGAGACCGTGAGCGCTGGCGGCTGATCGGTTCGCTGCGGCTGGCTGAGGCCACCGTTCATCTGGCAGACTGCCGGGCATGCGCGTGCTCCTCTACGAATGGTGCTGC
>DNLZ01000059.1:11286-14534 GCA_003488325.1 Planctomycetaceae bacterium | reverse complement strand
GCTACTGGGCGAGATAGAGTGGCAATGGGCTCTCCCGCAGCAGCCTCAAGGCCGTCTCGCCAAAAACCCGCCGCATGAGCAGGTTCTTGGCGCTGTTGCCCGCCACGATGACGTCCGCCTTCCACGCTTCCGCGTACGGCAACAGGTCGCGGTCGGCACTGCCACCAGCATGGTCCGTCTCCACGGAACGGCCATGCGCCGCGAAGAAGGCTGCAGCCTTGTCCAGTCGCCTGGCGGCCGTCTGGGCGTCATCGCCGAAGTGCACGATGCGCACCGGGGCGTCGGCGTACATCCCGGAATGGACGAAGTGCTTGAAGGTCTTCGCGCTCTCCAGCGAACCTGAGTAGGCGACGAGCACGCGACGGATCGGCCGGTAGTGCTCCGCCACGGCAAGGATTGGCCGCACGCCTTGAGAGACGAGCCGCTCCAGAGCGTCCCGCGGCTCCGGTACGACCCCGTGCTCGAACAGTCCGTGCAGGCTGAACACGCACACATCGTGGTAGCGCACGAGGTCCGCAGCGATCTCGAACGGATCGCCTGTCTCCTCGGTGAGCCGGTGAGCGACGTCGGCGCCGCGACAACGGGTCGCGAACATCTCGCCTGCGGCGCGAATATCCGCGGCCGCCCTTTCCCGCCGCTGGCGCACAAGCTCCGTCGACGCGGCGGTGACCCCCACGCCCATGGGCCGCGGACCTGTCCACTCCAGTCGCAGCGGATCGGTTATGGCGAGACCGACCAGTTCAGCGGCATGCGGCTTCGCGATGTCGATGGCGTGCCGGGTGACGCTCTCGGCCGCCGCGCTCGTGCCGAGCCCGACGAGAATCCGCTTGATCATGGTGTGATCTCCGAGTGGGCACGTCTGCGACGTGCGTGACCGCCACGCATCATATCGCTGCGGTGATCGGCGCGACACTGCACGCCACGACGCCTGTACCGCCTGCATCAGGACAGCTGGAATACGAGTCCCAGTGCACCGACGATCACGAGCATCACGAGCAGCGCATCGGGTTCGATCAAGGGGAGTCGTCGCTCGACGTGATACAGCTGGCCGAGCACGGCGACCGAAGTCGCAATCACGACGGCGAACG
Source organism: Planctomycetaceae bacterium (assembly GCA_003488325.1). GTDB lineage: Bacteria > Planctomycetota > Planctomycetia > Pirellulales > UBA1268 > QWPN01. Next base: position 13,446 of record DNLZ01000059.1, on the reverse strand, counting down.
CCGTCACCGCATGGGTGGGCGACACGGCCTGGAAGAAGGGCCCCGCATGCACCACATCGAGAGGCACGAACAGGATCATGTTGAACGCATTGCTGCCGAGGGCGTTGCCGATCGCCAGATCCACGGCTCCGAGCCGCATCGCAGCCAACGACGCGACCAGTTCCGGCAGGGACGTCGTCAGCGCGACCAGCGTGGTGCCGACGAACGTGCCACCGAGCCCGGAGCGGTCTGCGATCGCGTCGGCCACCTCCGCCAATCGCGGGCCAGCGACGACAAGCACGCTTGCCGCGGCTGCAAAAACCGCAAGGGCGCGCCGCAGTGGCCACCCGCTGGCCCCGTTCTGCTCGGTGGTCTCCGGGGCGCTCCCGGCCGAGATGCGCTGGTCCACGAAGAGCATTCTGGCCCCGAGCAGATAGGCGACGAGGATCGTCCACGACCAGCCGCTGACGCGCAGGAACTCGATGCCGGGGATACGGCCTGCGGTGAGGACGGCGCAGCCAGCGAGTCCGGTCAGGGCGATCCCCAGCGTCGCAGAGAGTGCATGCGATGCGGCCTCCCGGGAAAGCATCGTGCGGCCGTTGCGGTGGCACAGGTCAATCCCGGCGAGGATCAGCAGATTCATGAGGCTACTGCCGAAGAGATCGCCCGCAGCGAGATCCGCGTGGCCAGCCCGAACAGCAGCGATATCGACCGAGAGCTCGGGCAGCGACGTCGCCGCCGCCAGCGCGATGCTCCCGACGAGCACCCGGCCGAGCCCGGTGGTTTCCGCGATCGCGTCCGCCGCTCGCGCAAGAGCCACGCCAGCGGTCGCGACGACCGCCGCAAGGCCCAGAAACTGGATGGCGAGATGGAGCATGAGTCGAAGTCTTCTGCCGATCGTGATGGTCCCACGGATGCCCACCACGCACCGTGAGGAGGTCTCCCGTGTGGCAGCGGTGTGTCAGCGCGGCAGACGAGGTAGCAACGCCGAAGCGGCGGGTGAACGTGGAATTCCGGATACGACCGGTGACTCAGAGCCTTGCCCTTGTGGCGATGCATGCCTGGACGCGTTTCGCGTGAACCTCTGACCGAGGCCCGCCGTGCGTTCGACGGCGTTCTGGAACCGGAGGCGTTCGACGTTGGAGAGGGTGGTGACCCGCTCGGCGCCGAATCGCGTGCGGACCTCCACGAGCGAACCGTCGGCCGCCAACGGTGTGACGACATACCGCGACCGGGTGCCTCGAAAGACGGCGGTGTCGAAGCCGGCGTCGCCGTTGATCCGGTCGTTGATGCCGAGCACGACGATCCGATCATCGCCCTCCGCACCGTGCATCAGGTTGTTCTGGCCCCGTCGGCCGCGAAGCGTGTTCGCGGTCGGCCCGCCCCAGATGACCATGTCGGGGATCTGCTGGGCGATGCTGCGGCCCCGCGCATTCCAGGTGATCTGCTGGAAGGCGTCGTCGGCACTGGTACGAAAGATGTTGAACTGCGAGTAGCCGGCCGCGTCATAGGCGGGGCTCGTCGTGAGGTCCTTCTTGAGAAAGCCCACGCACATGCGCCAGCCTTTCGGCAGTTCCGCGGAGAGGAAATTGCGGCGCACGTCGGCCTGCTCGGTCGCACCCGAGGTCTGCATGATGTACAGACTTCCCCACGCATCGCGGATGAAGTACCGCTCGATCGGCTTCCCGTCCGCGTCCTTGGCGAGCCAGGTGACGAGCGCATTCTTCGTGTTCGCGGAGTACTTGATGACGCCGGCAGGAGGAGTGGTCGTGAGGGCCGCGGCCTCGTAACCGCTCGCGTAGGGCTCGTCATAGTCATCCGCGTCGAACGGCCAGTTGGCGCTCACGGTCTGGGCGACGAAGAGCCACGTGTACTCGTCCGACGTCGTGATGTACGTCTCCCCGGTCGCCGAATCAGGGCTGGTGAGCACGTCCTGTGAGTCGAACTGCACGTTGCGCGTCGTGTTCTTGATGTATCCCTGCGGCGGAACGTAGTCGGCCCACGCATCCGCCGTCATCGGGTTGGTGCCGCCGGACAGGTAGACCTGCGTCGGGCCGGTGAAGTCCTCGCCGAGGTTCCCGAGGAAGGCGATCTCGAATGCCGCCGTCAGGGCGAGACGGGGCTCCAGTGCCTCCATCGGGATCACGGCCCGGCGACACCGACGGCCGGTGGCGATACCGG
>DNLZ01000059.1:8547-10970 GCA_003488325.1 Planctomycetaceae bacterium | reverse complement strand
GGCGTGTCGTCCGACCCCCAGGAAGCGTGTCAGGAGGGAGAGCATGGTCGATATCCTCGGGTCTTGGGTGTTTGTCCGCAGCACTGAGGGCAGCGCTTGTCAGCCCACGGTGGGAAGCATGATCCGACCGCGGTCCTGCGGAACGCGTGAGCGACATCGGCTGGATCGACGGTGCGGCGATCGTACCCTCCGGTTGGAGCCTCCGGTCATAGCCTCCGGGATGCCGTGCAGATTCCGAGCCGCGACGCGGTGCCCACCGCCGAGGGGGCGTCGATCAGGGCTGGCAGCACGCGCCGCCATGTGAACAGACGTGCCTCCCGGCGGCTTTCTCCACGAGCTCGGCGTGGGCCTTCGGATCGATCGACTCGGCCGCGCCGAGAAACGCGTCGAGGTCGATCCGCCTGCCCGCGCGCCAAGTCCCGAGCACGCGAACGAGCTCCGTCAGTCGGTGCGTGTCGACCGTGAAGGGATCGGCCGAGAGTTCCACGAAATCGGCGCACTTGCCGGGCTCGATCGAGCCCAGGTCGCGATCGCGACCGATGTGAAACGCCGCGTGCCGCGTGTGGGCCAGGAACGCGTCGTGGAGCGTCACCGCCTGGTTGGCGGCATGGACCCTTCCCGATGCCGTCCGTCGCGTCACCATCGCCTGCACGTTCAGGAGCGGGATCGGCGGGCTGACGCAGCCGTCGTTGTGAAACGAGACCGACGCACCGGACCGGATGGCGTCGCCGGCCCGCATCCACTGGCTGCCGATTTCCGGCGCGAACATCGTGCCGTCGAGCAGGTCGCCCCAGTAGATGAACTGGGCCGGCATCAGCGAAGCGACCACTCCGAGCCGAGCCGCCCGTGCGAACTGGTCGCCCCGGGCACCGCCACAGTGCTCGAGCCTCCAGCGGTGATCCTTGCCCATGAGGCCGTGGGTTGCGAGCGCCCGCTCGTAGGCGTCGAGCACGACATCGAGCCCCACGTCGCCGTTGACGTGAAACGCCATCTGCCATCCCTGCGGGGCATGCCGGTCGAGAATCGCGTCGAGCTGCCCGCGAGGGTAATTGAGCATCGCCTCGCCGGCCGGCCCGAGCGGGATCCCGGCGCGGCGCGTCGTCGCGTTGTCGAGGTAGGGAAACGACGCCGCGATCGTGCCCACCCAGGGCGAGCCATCGGCCCACAGCTTGATGCCCTGCTTCCAGAGCATCTCCTCGGGGATCGGCGTCGTGATCTTCTGGCCGCACGTCGGGTCGATCGACATGTGGTAGAGCGCGAGCCGCAACGGACAGTCCGGTATGCCCGCGAGCGCCACGTACCCGGAAAGCAGCGATGCGTCGAAGGTGTGCTCGGTCGTCGCGGTGACACCGCCACGCGCCATCAGGGCGTACCAGCGGGCTCCCGACAGGAGCGGATGGGGGACGGCCAGCTTCATGACCTTCATCGCGGCCGCCACGATCGCGGCCGTCTCGTAGGCCCGACCGTTCGACGTGCCGTCGGGGTTGCGGCCGAAGCGGGCGCCCACCGGATCTGCCGGCGGCTTCCCCTCGGCCCACCCGTTGAGGGCGATGACCGCGGAGTTGAAGTAGACCTCGTGCCCCGAGTTGTCGATCACGACGGCGGGCCGCTTGGGGAAGAACGCGTCGAGCTGCACGTTGGTCAGCTCCGGCGCGCCTTGCAGCAGGCGATCGAGGCCGTTGCAGAGCACCGGCTCTTCCGGCGGCAGTTCGGCGTCGAGCTTCCGCCAGAGCGCCTCGACGTCGGCGAAGGTCGCGTAGCCGCGATGAGGTGAAATCCAGTGGGCCGGCTCCTGCGTGACGACACCGCCGAGCAGCGGATGGCTGTGCGGGTCGATGAATCCCGGCATCAGGACCGTCGCGCCGAGGTCTTTCACGGCCGCCGTCGGGGCGGCCTGTCGGCAGGCCTCGAGCGTGCCGACGGCGGCAATCCTGCCGCTGGTGGTGTCGATCGCCACCGCGTCGGCCCGGCTGGCCGCGGCGTCCATCGTGATGATGGCGACCGCCTTGAGGATCAGATCCGCCGTCATGCCTCTCGCTCCCATTGACGCATGCAAAACCTCCGGAGTGTAGCCGTCCTCGAGCGCGCACGAACATCGCGGACGCGCACCCGGCGCTTTCGCGCATACTGCCGGCATGCAGGACACCGTCAAGAGCCAGGGCCCGAGACGCGAGGCATGGGTCGCGGGCGAGGTGCTGATCGACCTCATCCCCGATGGACGCGGCGGACGCGTGCCGGTCGTGGGCGGCGGCAGCGCGAACACGGCCAAAGCGCTCGCGCGACTCGGCGTGCCGACGTGCTTCATCGACGGCATGTCGGACGACGCCTTTGGGCTGGCGGCGCGGGCGGAGCTCGTGGCCTCCGGTGTCGATCTCGGTCGGACGCTCCGCAGCGGGAAGCCGACGGCGGTCGCGGAGGTGACG
>DNLZ01000059.1:4332-8181 GCA_003488325.1 Planctomycetaceae bacterium | reverse complement strand
ACCTTCGATTTCGCGGACTCGTGGCTCCCGCGGGGCAAGCCCGCGGTGCTGCACGTGGGCACGCTCGCGACCATCGTCGCACCCGGCTGCCACGCACTCGAGCGCTGGGCGGCCGGGCTCGACGTCCCGGTCGTCTACGACCCCAACGTCCGGCCCAGCGTTCTCGGCGATCGCGGTCGCTATCGGGAGATCGTCGAGCGCTGGGTCGCGATCAGCGACGTCGTGAAGCTCTCCGTGGACGACCTCCGCTGGCTGCACCCCGAGTGCCACGACGTGCCCGGGGATGTCGGCGTGGCGCGGGCGATGCTCGGGCAGGGCCCGTCGCTCGTCGTCATCACGCGCGGGGAAGCGGGACTCGTCGGGATCTCGTCGGATCGTGTCATCGAGGTGCCGGCGGTCGCGACGGCCGTCGTCGACACCGTGGGGGCGGGTGACACGGTCGGCGCCGTCCTGCTCGAGGCGATCATCGCCCATGGCCTTGCCGGCCTGTGCGGACCGCGGCTCGAGGAAACCCTCGCGCGGGCCGCGCGCGCCGCCGCGATCACCTGTTCTCGTGCGGGTGCGCAGCCGCCCTGGGCGGATGAACTTCACTCGGCGACACCGTCCCCCTCTCACCTCGCGTGACGGTACGTCCGCACCCCGACCCCTTGCAGGACGTCCCCGACGGCAGTCAAGGCAGAAGCCGCGATCCTGCGGTGCTTCGGTCCTTGAGCGCGACGCCGGTCACGCCGAGTCGACGCGCCTCGCCCAGCAGCCACCAGAGCCGGCTCGCCGCCGCGTCGGCCGTGAGACCGCCCGGATGTACGTTGGAGAGGCAGTTGCGTTCGGCATCGGTGCGGCCGGGGCGAGGGTCGCGAGTGAGGTAGATGCCAAGGCTGTCCTGGCAGGACATGCCGGGCCGCTCCCCGATGAGCACCGCCACGTACGGCACGCCGAGCACCGCGCCGATCTCGTCACCGATCGCCACGCGGGCCTGCTCGACCACGGCGATCGGCCCGATCCGCCAGTCGGACGGCCGCATCGCGAGGATCGCGGCGACGAGGGGAACGGCGTGTCGGGCGACGGCTGTCGTGGAGAGCCCATCGGCCACCACGAGCACGAGGTCGGAGCCGTTCTGCGCTTGGGCGCACTGTTCGAGTCGGCGACGGCTTTCTCCGGCCAGACGCCGCCCGAGATCGGGTCGCAGGAGATAGCCCGCACGGTCCGCCGCGGCCGATGCCAGCACGAGCGGCGCATGGGGCGCGGTCAGCGGGCCGATGCCGCGGCAGAGTGCGTCGACGTCGAGAGGCATGCTCACGGCGGCCCGCGCCCGCGCGTGCGCCGCGTCACAGGCGAGCCTCTCGCGCGTCGGCAGGGCGTGGCCGGCGCGGCCGAGGGCGATGCGGGCCGGGGTGAGGGCGCGCATCACCCTCCACGGATCGGCCGTGACGATCGGATCGGGCCGAGGGGCGGGGATCAGCGGCGCGTCCACGGTCGGCGTCCTCGAGTCAGGTGGGCAGGGCGAGCAGCGGGTGCCGCTCGGGCACGGGCAGGAGCCGGCCGGCGTCGTCGGCCAGCCCCACCCGCGACAGCCAGGCGTCGAACTCGGGCGCCCGGCGGAGCCCGAGCGTCTCGCGCAGGTAGAGCACGTCGTGAAACGACAGGCTCTGGTAGCCCAGCATCACGTCATCGGCACCGGGCACGCCGATCAGGAAGGTCACGCCGGCCACCGCGAGGAGCGTCATGAGCGCGTCCATGTCGTCGCCGTCGGCCTCCGCGTGATTGGTGTGGCAGACGTCACAGCCGATCGGCAGACCGAGAAGCTTGCCGCAGAAGTGGTCCTCGAGCCCAGCCCGGATGATCTGCTTGCCGTCGTGGAGATACTCGGGCCCGATGAAGCCGACCACCGTGTTGCAGATGAGCGGGTCGAAGGCCCGTGCGACCGCGTAGGCCCGCGCCTCGCAGGTCTGCTGATCGACGCCGTGGTGCGCGTCGGCAGAGAGGGCCGAGCCCTGGCCCGTCTCGAAGTACATCACCTGGTTGCCGAGCGTGCCCCGCGCCCTCTCGATCGCGGCGGCCCGGGCGTCGGCGAGCAGCGACAGCGAGACACCGAAGCTGCGGTTGGCGGCCTGGGTGCCCGCCACGGACTGGAAGACGAGGTCCACCGGCAGGCCGGCCCGCAGCGCCTCCAACTGGCTCGTGACGTGGGCGAGCACGCAGGTCTGCGTGGGAATCTCGAACCGCGTGACGACGTCGTCGAGCGCGTGGAGCAGGCGGGCGAGCGTCTCCATGTCGTCGCTCACCGGGTTGACGCCGATGACCGCGTCACCGCAGCCGTAGAGGAGGCCGTCGAGGACGGCGGCGAGCACGCCCCGCACGTCATCGGCGGGATGGTTCGGCTGCAGCCGCGTCGCGAGCGTGCCGGGAAGCCCGAGCGTGTTGCGAAAGCGGGAGACCACTCGGCATTTGCGCGCCACCGCCACGAGGTCCTGCGACCGCATCAGCTTGCTGACCGCTGCAGCCATCTCGGGCGTGAGCCCGGCACGCAGGTCCGCGAGCGTGCCCTCGTCGGCCCGCGCGGAAAGCAGCCAGTCGCGGAAGTCCCCCACCGTCAGGTGCGCGATCGGGGCGAAGGCCGCCGCATCGTGACCGTCGTGGATCAGCCGGGAGACCTCGTCCGTTTCGCAGGGGATGACGGGCTCCTCGAGCAGCCGTCGGAGGGGAAGCTCGGCGAGCGCCATCCTCGCCGCCATCCGCTCGTCGGGCGAGTCCGCGGCGATCCCGGCGAGCACGTCGCCGGAACGCGGCGGCGACGCGCGGCCGAGCAGCGTCCTCAGGTCGGCGAACCGCCAGACGCGGCCATCCACCGTGTGCTCGTACGGCATGTCGTCCGCCGGCCGCGCCGGCCCTTCACGTCGACCCCCGCCGGCGGCCCCACCACGACCCGACCGCGGCCCCGGTCAGCAGCACTCCACAGGAGGCGCTCAGACCGGGATTGGACCACACCACCGTGCCGAGGCAACCGGTCACCAGCACGAGCGCGACCGCCGGAACCCAGGGATAGCCGATCGCCGGAAAGGGGCGCGGCAGCCCGGGCTCGCGGTGCCGCAGGACGAACAGGCTTGCCAACGAGACGCCGTACATCACCATCGCGCCGAGGACGGACATCGTGACGATGGCGGCCGTGAGGGGCTGGCCACCCAGCATCACGACCCTGTCGCCGAAGATGGCCGCGATGCCCACGAGGCCGCTCGCCACGATCGCGACCCACGGCGTCCCGAACCGCGGGTGCACCCTGGCGAGGACCGTCGGCAGGTATCCGGCACGGGCCATGGCGAAGATCTGCCGCGACGAACCCATGATGATCCCGTGAAACGACGCGACCAGGCCGAACAGGCCGAGCCACACGAGCATGTGGAGCCAGCCACTCGACGCGCCGACCACCCGTTCCATGGCCCGTGGCAGCGGATCGTTGACGTTCGCGAGCTCCCGCCAATCGCCGACGCCCCCGGCACCAAGCATCACGCCGAGAGCCAGTCCCACGAGCGTGAGCATGCCACCGATGTAGGCCCGCGGAATGGTGCGGTGCGGATCGCGGGCTTCCTCGGCGGCCAGCGCCACTCCCTCGATCGCCAGGAAGAACCAGACGGCGAAGGGCGTGGCGGCGAGCATGCCGCCGATCGCGGCGGGCGTGAAGGCGTCGCCGCCAGCCCAGCCGTGCGCGGCGAAAGTCGCCCACGAGAATCGCGGTGCCACCACCCCCATGAACACGAGCAGCTCCCCGATCGCCAGCAGCGTCACGACGAGCTCGAACGTGGCAGCCAGCGTCACGCCGAGGATGTTCAGGGCCATGAAGACCACGTAGGCGGC
>DNLZ01000059.1:0-3941 GCA_003488325.1 Planctomycetaceae bacterium | reverse complement strand
GCGAAGACGAACTCCACGATCGTCGCCCAGCCTGCGATGGCGCCGCCCAGCGGACCGAACGCGCGCCGGGCGTAGGCGAACGGGCCGCCTGCATCGGGGATCGCCGTCGTCAGCTCCGTGAAACTGAAGATGAAGCAGGTGTACATGACGGCGACGAACAGGGTCGTCACGAGGAACCCCAGCGTGCCGGCCTGCGCCCAGCCGTAGCTCCACCCGAAGTATTCGCCCGAGATGACCAGCCCGACGGCGAGCCCCCAGAGCTGCCATGCTCCGAGGACGGGGGTGAGCCGCGTGCCCCGTTCCGCCGCGCCGGCGGATGGTGTCTCGTGCATGGGATGCGTCCGCTACCGTCGCCCGGGTGGCCTCGTCGTCCGGTCACGCGCCCGCCCGCGGCGGGGTCGGTCGCATTTCAGGGGCGCTGCGCATCGACGCACCGCATCGCCGACTCACGGGAGCGCGTCGTCGCCCGCAGCACCGTCCGCGGCGTTGGCCTGCGCGTCTCGCGCGCGGGCCGCCTCGCTGATGCGCTGCTTCGCTTCGGCGAGCCGCGGCGGCCATGCGAAGGTCGGCGCCGTCGACGGCTCGTAGCCGGCCATGTGGCCGATCAGCCGCGTCGCCGGCTTCGTATACCGGATCTCCGTGTCGCCAAAAACCTCGAGGCACAGGGCCGCGAGACCGGGGTCGTATTCGATGAGCTGCGCGCGGAGATGCACGTGGTTGTGGTCGTGGTCGTTCACCCGGTTGTTGTCGAACCACGATTGCACGCCCTCCGCGAAGTACTCGTGGTGGTTGGTGGCGGCGTACTTGCCGCGCCAGAGGCCGGCCCGCATCGCCGCGTCGTACGCGTCGCGGAGCCGCGCGTCGAAGGTCGGGTCGATGTTCGCCATCCCGCGCAGATGGATGTTGTGTGCGAACTCGTGGATCAGAATGCACTCGCTCGCGTAGGGGTCGCCGGGATATCCGAGCAGATTTTCCTCGCCGCAGGAGCAGAGCGGATCGGTCGCGCTGCCACCGAGGCCCCGCGCGCGGGCGTCCCAGAAATCCCTCCCCGGGAGTCCGGGGAACCCGTTCATCTCCCGCTCGCCGAGCCGTGCGAACTCTGGCTGGTCGGTCGTGAACTCGTTCCAGGCAAGCACGCACATCCGCGACCCGCTCCGGATCATCGCCTCGCGCACGTCGGGTCGGTTCGCCAGCATGAGGTTCACGAGGTACGCCGCCTCCCGCAGGGCGAACGGGCTGACCCGCGCAGAGCCGACGATCGGGAAGCCGTCCGCGTCGACTCGCTGCGTGTAGAACGGGGGCACGCCGCCCACGCGGAAGGCCTGCACCGGCACCTCGCTCGTCACGACGGTCTCGGCGATCGGGTCCCCGCCGACGATCGCGAAGCGATGCCCGATCGTCGTCTTGATGAACGTCTCGCCGCCCGCGGGCACGGTGCCCTGCGGCACGCGCTCGCCCTGTGACGCGAGCCAGAAGATGTCGACCGCACCGGCCGTGCCGTTGATCACCTGCAGCGTGGGGCGGAGGTCATCCTCCCCGCCGGCGGCCCACGCGTTCGCACAGGCGCAGAGCAGCGCGACGACCACGAGCCGTGGTCGGGTCGGAGGGACTGGCCGGGCCGGGCATGCGCCGAGAAGCGCGGGATGTCGTGTCATGGCGTGCTGTGTGATGATCGCGTCGTGGGCGGCGACGCAACGTCTGCCGTGCTGCCGGTCATCCTTGCGTCTGTGCCGGCGGCTGGACTATACCTCGTGCGGCTCCTCCACCGGTTGAGGCAGTCCGCCGAGGGGCTTCGGGGCCGCCCACTCGTCGTCGATCGCCGACGGCCCATTCGCGCATGCTCCACCATCTCCTCAAGCGCTCGCTGGAGATCGCCCCGGACCGCCCGATTCTCGAGAGCCGCGGTGCATGGACCACGGCGGCGGAGCTCGAGCGGATGACGGCTCGACTCGCGTCCGGGCTGGCGGCAGCCGGTCTCGAGCAGGGGGATCGGGTGGCGCTCGTCCTGCCGAATGGGCTCGAGGCGGTCGCATGCTTCCTCGCCTGCTTCAGGATGAAGCTCGTCGTCGTGTCGCTGGACGACGAGTTTCATCCGTTGCAGATCGGGTACGCGCTCGGCCACAGCGGTGCGGCGATGCTGATCGTGAGCCAGGCGTGCCTTCGCGGCCTCGACGAGGCACGGGTGCTGGAAGGGGTGTCCCGCGTCATCGTCGTGGGAGACGAACCCACGACGGGCGGCCGACGTTCCTTCGAGTCGTTGCTCGGTGCCGAGCGCACGCTGCCGTCCGACGTCGCGGAGAACGACTGTCCCGCGGTGATGATCTACACGTCGGGGACGACGTCCCGTCCCAAGGGCGTCGTGCTGTCCTACGGGGCGCTGTCGACGGGCGTCCAGAAGTACCTGGCGCGCGTCACGCTCACGGCGGATGACGTCGCCCTGATCGTCTCGCCGATCTCGCAGCCGCTGGCGCTGCGCTGCCAGCTCCTCCCGACGCTCTGGGTGGGTGGGAGGGTCAGCCTTTTGGAGCACTTCAGCTTCGCCGGCTACGTCGAAGCGCTGCGTCGACCGCCCGCCAAGACGTTCCTGACGCTCACGCCCGCGGCCCTGGGGCAGATCATGGCCACCGCCGACTTCCGTGGGTGTGACTTCAGTGGCCTTCGCATCTGCCTGAGCGGTGGCGACCGCGTGCCCCCCCGGCTCTTCGAGACGTTCGAGCAGGTGACGGGTGTCTCACTCACCGAGCAGTGCGGTTCGACGGAGACGGGTCCGTATGCGATGAACCCTCCATTCGGCCGCAAGAAGGTCGGGTCGATCGGCCTGCCCGCGCACGGCGTGCTGGTCGCGGTGGTGGACGAGCATGGCGTGGATGTGCCGGCCGGGACGGTCGGCGACATCAGGGTCAGTGGTCCGGGGATCATGGACGGCTACTGGAACGAAACAGCGTTGACCCGGAAGACCCTCAAGCAGGGCTGGGTCCACACCGGTGATCTCGGACGCTTTGACGAGGACGGCTACCTCTGGTTCGTGGGTCGCAAGAAAGACGTCATCGTCCGCGGGTTTGCCTACAAGATCGGGCCGTCGGAGGTGGAGGCGGCGTTGTGCGAACACCCGGCGGTGCGGGAGGCCTGCGTGATCGGAGTGCCGGACCCCACCTGTGGCGAGGCGCCGCACGCCTACGTCATCCTGCAGCCGGGCATGGCGGCCACGCCGGACGAGCTGCGCGACTTCGTGGCCGGCCGGCTCGCCGCGTTCATGGTTCCTGCCGAGGTGCACGTGATCGCCGAGATCCCGTCGAAGGGGTCGGGCAAGATCGACCGTGAACTGCTACGGATGCGGGCCATCACCGCCGCGCTGATCGAGCAGGTGCCGTTCTTCAAGAACGCGAGCAGCGACTTCCTGCGCGACCTCATCCCACGGCTGGACGCCCGCACCTTCGCGCCGGGTGACGTGCTCCTCTACGAGGGGGACGTCGGAGACGAGATGTACTTCCTCACGCGGGGCCAGGTGGAGGTCGTGCGCGGCACCCCGGCCCAGCGGCTCACCGTCCTCGCGCCCGGCTCGTTCTTCGGCGAGTTGGCGATCCTCAAGGACGCGCCCCGCGCCGCGACGGTCAGGGCGCTGACGGATGTCGAGGTCTACGCGCTCAGACGGGACGGCGTGGTCGAACTCGCCCGCCAACACGCCGACTTCGACGGCTACCTCCAGGCGGCGGCCCGACGATACGAGAGCGGCCTCGAGCCTGCGGGCGGCTGATTCCGCGTCGCGGGGCCGCGGCGGGCCGGTTGTTCCGAAAGCGACACAGCCCGATCGTGACGGTGTCCCAGGGGGCGATGCGTTTGACCGCCGTGGTCGCGTCTCGTGGATCCATGACCGCGAGGGCATGGCGTCTATCGGGCATGTGGGCGGGCAACCGGCCGACTCTGCTCGCGAACGCGATCCC
>DNLZ01000498.1 GCA_003488325.1 Planctomycetaceae bacterium | reverse complement strand
CGTGGCCGGGCTATCCTTTTTTGGGCGAATACGCGGCCCTTGGCGGCGGTTTTTCCGAAGTGACCGATTTCTTGACCGCGCAAAAACCCTGGCTTATTTTTCAAAGGGTGTTTCTCGCACCGGCGTCGCGATGCCGGCCTGACCTCTCAGGAACCGCGCTCACGATGTCCCGGTTTCCGATCCGCCGCGCCCCCGGTGTTCCCGTCAGCAACCGGCGTCGCAATCGTCGCCCCGCCCTCGCGGTCGATCGTCTCGAAGACCGCCGCATGATGGCCATCCTGCCGGGCCAGGTGGTGACATCCGCCAATTACACCGATGCGGATGGCGACTCGGTCGCCATCTCGGTGACGGGCCCCGTGTCGCAGGGAGCCGGGTTCACGGTCGAACTCGCCGGCAAGGCGACTGACAACGCCGACGCCACCTCGATCGACCTCACGGGCCTGACCTTGGACAACGGCCTCCGGATCGTCGTGACGCCCAATGCCCTGACGACGCAGCCGGGAACCGGCTTCGCCACGATGTATTCGGCTGGCTACACGAACGTCTTCGAGATCAAAGCCAAAGCCGACACGGCGATGACCGGCCTCGGCGGCATCCAGCTCTCGGCCGCCATCGTGAACTCGACCAAGCTCGCAGGCGTCGCGATCGGCAACATCACGCTCGACCCCGGCCAGGCGCCCTACGTCGATCGCATCAACACGCAGAACAACCAGCAGGCCACCGACTCGACGATGTACAACCCCGTGACGGGGCTGATCCATCTCGGCGGCATCGTCGCGGCGAGCGTGGACAGCATCGTCATCGACGGCGCCATCAGCGCGAAGACCAACAACCCGCACGACCTGACGACCACCAACGACTTCCGCGCCGTCATCGAGGTGGCGGGTGAGATCGGCAGCATCGTCGGGCTGCGGAGCAACCTGCGGGCGAGCGTCCACGCCGACAGCATCGGCTCGATCCGGGTGGCCGCGATCTCCGGCGAGATCACCACCCGAAGCGCCACCGAGGATCTGGCGATCAACCTGCCGAGCGCCTTCAGCGGCTTCATCAACTCGGCCGGCCACCTGCACCTGGGCTTCCCGATGGGGGATGCCTCAAAGATCACCGGGCAGATCAACGCCCTGGGCATCTCCGGCAACGTCAAGGAGACCTTCCGCACGGACCGACTCATCGATCCGCTCTACATTCCGGGCACGTTCGCGGGCTCGATCAGCCTTTCCGGCAATCCGACCACGCAGGCCGGCAACGGCCACTTCCCCGACATCTTCGTCGACGGCCCCGCCCTGTTCGGCCTCCGGACTGACCTCGGCAACATCTCCAACGTGTCCGCCGATGCCTTCGACGCCACGTTCTTGGCCGAGGCCGACAACGGCTCGATTGGCGCCATCGAGGCGGGGGTGGGCGAGTTCGCCGGGCACCTGCGGGCGAAGAACGACATCGGTGACATCCGGGCGCCGCTCGGCTTCCTCGGCTCGGCGGTGAGCTTCGCCGGTAACGTCGGGGACGTCTACTCGGCCGTCGGCGGCTTCGAGGGCTACATCCGTGCCGCAGGCGACGTGGGCAATGTGCTCGTCTTCGACGAGATCACGGGCCTGGCGGAGAACGAACTTGCGATTTCGGCAGGCGGCAGCATCGGGAACATCGAAAGCATCGCCGGCGGCATCGAGGGGCTCTTCCAGGCCGAGGGATCGATCGGCACCGTCACCGCCGCGGGCAACATCCTCGCCCCCATGCTCGCCCGCTCGGGCAGCATCGGTGCGATCACCTCGCGGGCGGGCTTCCTGGAGTCCATTTCGATCCAGGCGGGCACCGACATCGGGCCGCTTTCGCTCTACGCCGGCATGCTCGGAACCTCGATCGTCGCGGGCCGTGACGTCGGGGCCATCGACATCCGCGCGGGTGGGATCGAGTTGTGCGACATCCGGGCCCGCGACGTGGGCGCCATCACGATCGTCGATGGCAGCATGCAGGACGTCTCGATCGTCGCCGCCCGCAACATGGGCAACGTCACCGCCTTCGGCAGCATCGCGAATTTCGGCCTCCAGAACGTGAGCATCGTGGCCGCGGGCGACATCGGCCAGATCGACGGCCGCACCCACGTGGGCTACGGCCTCGAGCGGGTGAAGCTCGAGGCGGGGGGTCGGATCGCGGGCGTGACGGGGATCTCGTTCGGCGAATACGGCGAAATCATCAACGCCGGGATCGTCGACTCGAACTTCGTCTCCCGCGGCGCGGGCGGCATCGGCGACGTCTACGGCCGCGGGGCCGGCGCCGCCGGCATCGACAACACGCTCATCGTGACCGAGCACCGCGACGGCTCGATCGGCGCGGTCACCGGTGATGGCTGGCTCGATGGCTTGGTCGACGTCACCGTCGTGGCTATGAAGAGCATCGCCTCCATCACGGGCATCTCCGTGACCGACGGCACGGGCATCCTCCGCGGCTCGTACGACGCCAACTACGGCAGCATCGGCCAGATCAAGGCTTTCGGCGGCGCGAAGAGTGGTTACGGCGTCTTTGGAAGCCGGTTTCAGGCCACCGACCTCGACGAGGAGAACGCGGGCAACGGCCGGATCGCCGGCATCACGCTCTCGGCGAACGCCAACGGTCAGGATGCCTTCAACGACACGAAGGTGCACGCGGGGTCGATCGGTCCGATCGCGGTGACGGTGCACGGCGGGCCGGACGGCAACGGCATGGTGGGGGGCGAGATCCGGGCGTTCAGTGGGGGCATCGACTCGATCACGGTCGACGTGCGGTCGCTCAACGGGTACGGCATCCAGGACGCCAAGATCAAGGCCTCAGGCGATATCGGCCAGATGACCGTGAAGGCGTTCAACAACACGGCGATCTTCGGCGGCGAGTTTCAGAGCCGGGGCAACTTCATCGGGATCACGGCCGAGGCGACGAAGGGGGGCAACGCGATCGAGAACGCGATCTTCACCGCCCCGGGCAAGATCAAACCGCTGCCGCCGTCGAACCCGCCGCCCGACGTCGAGGCCTTCGACCCGATGGGCAACATCGGCCCGATCACCGCCACCGCGGCGGGCACCAACAACCTTTCGAACGGGATCGTCGGCACCACGTTCACGGCCATCGGCGACATCGGCCAGGTGACCGTGACGAGCAGCGGCGCCGGGGGCATCGTCCGGTCGATCTTCACCGCCGACTCCGACGGCGACTACACGCCCCAGCCCGCGGGATCGACCCGGCCGTGGCTCGCGAAGGGCAACATCGCCGGGATCTCGGTCGTGGCCGCCGGCCGCAACCTCATCGACACCAGCGGCATCGTCGAGAGCACCTTCGAGGCGGCGAACATCGGAGACCTCTACGTCGACGTGCAGACGGTCGAGGGGGGCAACGCGATCTTCGGCTCCACGTTCACCGCGAAGACGGCGGTGTACGACGGCCGGGGCAACTTCGACAACACCGGCACGATCGGCGCCATCCGGGTACGGAACCGGAGCCAGTCGCTGGCCGGCATCGGCACCGGGATCGAAAACTCGTCGTTCCTCGCCGGCCCGGCCGGTGCGATCGGCGACATCACGGTGACCACGAGCGGCGCCAGCGGCATCACGCTGAGCACCTTCCTGGCCGATGTGCCCGACCTCGACCAAAACCTCTACACGTCGACGATCGGCGACATCACGGTGAATACCGGTCGGGCCCAGAACTTCACGCTGGTGCCCTCGGGCATCAACACGTCGTCGTTCATCTCGGCGGCGGGCATCGGTGACATCACCGTCGACTCGGTCGGTGCGGGCATCACGGCGTCGATCTTCACGGCCGACTTCGACTGGCTCTCCCCGGCCGACACGCAGCAGAAGGGCCCGATCGGTGCGATCACCGTCCGGGTGCCGGGCCGCAACGCCAGCGGCGTGACGGGGTCGGCCTTCCTCGGCTCGAGCATCGGCGACATCAGCGTGCGGCTCGAGGCGGACGCGCTCCGCGGAATCAACGCGGTCGCGTTGAGCACGTTCACCGCCAAGAGTGGTGCGATCGGCAACGTGACCGTGGTCAACGCCCAGTCGGCCGTGCCGGGAGGAGCGACGCTCGGCTACGCGATCGTGACCTCGACCTGGACCGCCGCGACCGGGATCGGCTCGATCACGATCGTGGGCCCGACGCTCGGGGCCGTGTTCATCGTGGCAGGCCAACCCGTCGTGGTGAGGGCGGCGGGGCCGGTCGCCGCACGGGCGAGCGTCGCGTCGGCTCCGGGGATCGGCCCGATCACGGTGACGGGGGGCGCATCGCTCGATCTGACGCTCGATTCACCGGGCGGCGCCCTCGGCACGTTCGCCTTCGTCGACGCCCCGAGCGGGGCCGTCGTCAAGCTCACGGCGACGGCCGCTTCGATGGGTTCGATCGTCGTCGGCTCGCCCGGATCGGCCACCGCCAACCTCGAACTCAGCGCCACGGTCGCGACGATGGGGTCGATCGAGGTCGACGGGAACCTCTCGCTGAAGGCCTCGACCACGCAGACGCTCGGCACGCTGACGGTCGGGGGCGTGCTGACGCTCGACGGTGGCCTGCCGTCGCTCGTGCAGGCGGGCGGGTTCCAGGTCGGGTCGCTGCCCGGCCTGTCGCAGAACATGCAGATCGGGTCACGGTCGGCACGTGGCTCCACGATCGGGCCGATCTCGATCGGTGCGGTGACCCGCACGCAGCGCCAGCGGGGAGACTACGTCTTCGCCTTCGCGACGTACGGCGGCAGACCGAATGCCACCGTCGCCGGCCGCGGCATGAACGCCACTCGGGGCGGGACTTCGCACAACGGCATGACGCTCTACGCGACCGGTGCGACGACGACCGCTCGGCGTCAGCCCCCGCGCAAGATCATCAAGAAGTGATGGTCGCCGGCATGAGTGACCGACTCGACCATCGACGTCGCGGTCAGAGTCGTCGCCGCGCGACGGGCGGACGTCTTGCCGGCTGCGAACGGCTCGAGTCCCGTCAGTATCTCGCGGCCGACACGTTCATGCCGCCGTCGGCCCCGGGAATCGGGTCCGAAGCCGTCGCCGTCTGGACGGCGACGGCACCCGTGGCCGCGGCGACGATCCGGCAGTCGGCCTCCGCTGTTCTCGCGACGGTCGTCCCATACGACGACACGCTCTTCGGCGACACGCAGATGGTGGCGGTGAACACCCGGGCGGTGGCCCGCGATTTCGCGCCGATGGGGCGGGAGTTCCGCACCGAGCTGCCGATCTCGGTCGCGAACGTGCCGCTCGGTGCGACGGTGAACCTCGAGGTGCTCACCGGCCTCACGACCTGGAACGGCCGGGGCGGAGCGCCGGCCTTTCGCCCGGTGCCCCGCGGTCTGGAGGTGAACCTGCAGCTGGGCGCGGTGCCGGTGCCGGGCTTCGACCTCCGCGTGGGACAGCTGACCGACCGTGCCGTGCCCCCGCAGACGGGACAGATCCGGCGGACGATGACGATTGCCGCCTCCGATGGCCAGCCGCTCGAGCGGCGGATCGCCGTCACGATCGGCACCGGCGGCGTCGCAGACCGGTTCGCGAAGCCGGGCGCGACGCCTGGTCTCTACGCGTTCACGGGACTGCTCTCGGTCGGCGGCATCGAGACCGTCCGGTCGTCGCAGCCGGTGACGTTCGTGTTCCGCGTCGGCCCGGTGGCGGATGCCGCGGTCGAGGCCGCCGTGGCCGCGTTCTCCTCCCCGGCGACGGGCCCGTCCGCCGTGCTCGCCGTGGCGGCCCGATCGGCGGGCATCGATCGGCCGTTCAGCAACGCCCTCCTGGTTGCCGTCGACTACTCGGAGCCGGTCACCGTGTCGCGGCAGTCGCCGCAGCTGCCGATCGTCATCGGCGGCGTGCGCCGGCTGGCGACGCTCCCCGTCGATGCCCCGCGGACGAACGTCCGGCAGCTGACCTTCTCCTATCCGCTGCCGCGCGACGTGAACGAGGGCACCCTCGTGGATCTCGGCGCCTCGCTGCTGCTCCCGCCCGGGGCGTCGATCCGCACCGCGGCCGGCACGCCCGCGATCACGAGCCTCCCCACCACGGGCAGCCGGGGCATTCCGCTCGAATACCAGGGCACCATCGAATACGTTTCGGCCGACATCGGGCGGAATACGACCTTCCGGGCCGGCATCACGTACGTGATCACGACGGAGGTCCACGTCACCGCGGGCACGACGCTCACGATCGAGGACGGCGTGCAGGTGCTGATCCGCAACGGCTACGTGACGGGGCGGAACCTTACCGCTGCGTCCTTGATCTTCGACTCGGGGTCTCGGCTCCGGGCGGGGTCCGTCTCGTTCGCCGCCTCCGACGCCACCGACAGACCGGCGACGCAGGCGCTCAATGGCGGCGTCTTCTTCTGCGGGGCCTTCCGCACCGCCTCGATGGACAACATCAGCAGCCGGTCCGGTGTCGGGGTCCGCAATTCCTCCTTCGTCGCCACCCGAATCGATTGCTCCTACCTCGGCCGCCCCGACCCGCGGGGCGGTGACGACGACAACACCGACGACATCAATGGCATCACCGTGATCGGCGTGGGGCCGAACGAATGGCGCGTGGCGAGCGTGTCATCCACGAACGCTGGGGACGACGGCTTCGACGCGACGAGCTCGAGCATCAGCATGGCGTCCCTGACCGTGGTGAACCCGACCGAGGACGGCCTGAATATCACGAGCAGCCTCGTGCAGATCACCGGCACTTGCACGGTCGCGATGTCACGGAGCACGGCGATCGACCGCGAGCTCTTCGACCTGGAGACCGACGACGGCCCGTCGCGCGTCGTGTTCCAGCGGCTGGCGGCGGTGGACCTCAGGGGCTACTGGGGCGACCGGTACGACGAGGTCCGCCTCTCCTCGTCCGACATGCCGCAGCCCAACCCGCTTCGGAAGGAATGGTACGAATACGTGGGCACTCTCAAGAAGGGCCCGGCGACGGTGTATTCGTTCAACGCTGACTGAATTCACGGCTGCACGGCCATCCGCGGCGCCCTCGGCTCACGACCCGCTCATCGGCTCGAACATCGTTGAGGAATCGCCATTGGCCGGGCTATCCTCCGCCCATGCTGGCGGCGGGCCACATGCGTCACGCGGGCGCGAGCACGCTCTTCACGACGCGCCCGGAGTGCATCTGCTCGAAGGCGTCGTGCCATTTCTCGAGCGGCCAGACGCCACCGATGATCGGCCTGACGTCGAGGGCTCCCGATGCGAGGAGCGCGAGCACCCGCTCCCAGATCGGCCAGTTGTGGCTGAACGATCCCTGGAGTGTGACGTTCTTCTGCACGAGCGGGTCGAGCGAGAAGCCGAGCGGCTGCCGGCCCCAGCCCACCTTGCTGATCCATCCGGCGGGACGCACGAGGTCGATCGCGAGCTTGAGCGTGGCGCTCACACCGGCCGCGTCGATCACGCCTTCACAGCCGAGGCCGTCTCGGGCACGCGCCCACGCGGCCGCGTCGCCGGTGATCACCTCGCAGCCGTAGCGACGTGCCACGTCCAGCCTGCCGGCATCGGCGGGCAGGCCCACGACCGCCACCTCGGCACCGCACAGTCGCGCGAGGGCCGCGCAGAGGATGCCGATGGTGCCCGGTCCGAGCACGACCACGCGATCGCCGGGCTCGATCCGCGCGTTCTTGACCACCGCCGAGTAGGCCACGCAGCAGGGTTCCGTCAGGCACGCCTGCTCGAAGGGCAGCCCTTCCGGCACGCGGTGGAGGATCCGTGAAGGCACCCGCACGAATCGCGTCATCGCACCGTTGACGCCGTAGCCGAAGCCCTTGCGCGATGGATCGAGGTTGTAGAGCCCACGACGCGAGAGCGGACTGTCCGGGTCGATCACCGCCGCGGTCTCGCTGACGACGCGGTCGCCGGGGTGCCAGCCCACGACGTCTCGACCGACCTCGACGATCCGCCCGCCAAACTCGTGGCCGAGGACGACGGGGTAGTTCACCGGCCAGGAATGGTCACCGGTCCACTGGTGCAGATCACTGCCGCAGACGCCGACGTTGGCCACCTCGAGCAGCACGTCGAGTGGGCCGATCTCCGGCGGGCCGACGTCCCGCAGTTCGACCGATCCGCGCTCCGGCGCGAAGTTGACCACGGCTGCTGGCATGGCGGATGACCTCCCGGGAGGCCGGCCCTTGGCCGACTGCCGAGACGATAGCAGACTTTCGTGTC
Organism: Planctomycetaceae bacterium; assembly: GCA_003488325.1. GTDB lineage: Bacteria > Planctomycetota > Planctomycetia > Pirellulales > UBA1268 > QWPN01. Next base: position 4,840 of record DNLZ01000498.1, on the reverse strand, counting down.
CGTCGCGTGCCTTGACGGCGCACGGCGGCGCGAGCGATGCCGGCGGGGCGATGCCGAGCCGTGGTAGCGTGGAGGCCGTGAGGCGGACATGAAGGCTGTGACCACACCGACGATCCTGAGCGCGGGACTGGTCTGGTGCTGTGCGGTCGCGGCCTCGGCCGCGGATCTCGCCGCGGGCCTGTCGGCCCGTCTTGCCGCCGAGGAACCCGCGACGCTCGCCGCTGCGGTCGTGCGGGAGGGTGACCCGCAGCGGGGATCGGACCTTTTTCACACGCGGCAACTCGCCTGTGTCCAGTGCCACGCGACCTCGGATGCCGGCTCACGCCTGGGCCCGAACCTCGCGGCGATGCCCTCGGGCGTCCCGCGGGATCGACTCGTCCCGCATCTCGTCGAGGCGATTCTCGATCCGTCGGCACACGTGCGGCCGGAGTATCGCGGCGTCACGATCCTCACCACCGACGGCGAGAGCATCTCGGGGCTCGTCGCGAGGGAGACGGCCGACGCGGTCGTGGTTCGCGACATCTCCGGCGGAGGCCGTGAGATCGCGATCCCTGCCGCCGCGATCGAGGATCGCGTGCCTGCCACCGCATCCCTCATGCCTTCGGGCCTCGCCAACCTGCTCACCGATCGCGGGCAATTCCTCCACCTCGTCGCCTATCTGGCCGAGATCGCCGAGGGCGGGCCCCGTCGCGCGGCTGAACTCGCACCCGACCCCGTGCTGCTCGCCGCCCAAAAACCGGCACCGTACGAGGAAGTGATCGATCATGCGGCCTTCATCGCCGACTGGGGCGACCCGGTGAAATCAGCGGCGAGCTTCGAACGTGGTGAAGAGATCTTCGGACGTGTCTGCGCGAATTGCCACGGCACGATCGACGCGCCCGGCTCGCTGCCGACCGCGACACGATTCGCCGAGGGGACATTCAAGGCGGGCAGCGATCCGTACGCCATCTACCGCACCCTCACCTACGGGAACGGAATGATGGTGCCGCAACCGTGGATGGTGCCGAGCCAGAAGTACGACGTCATCCACTATCTGCGCGAAACGTTCCTCAGAGAACGGAACGCCCGCTGGTATACGGCGGTCACGCCGGCGTACCTCGCTTCACTTCCGCGAGGCACCACCCGTGGTCCCGAGCCATCGCAGATCGAGCCGTGGCGGCTGCACGACTACGGACCCTTCCTCGCCGGCACCGTCGAGGTGGGTGGCGCAGGGGGCAACATCGCCCGCAAAGGTCTCGCCGTGCGACTCGACGACGGCCCCGGTGGCGTGGGACGTGGCACCGCCTGGATCCTCTACGAACTCGACACGCTGAGGGCCGCGGCCTTCTGGACGGGTGAACGCTTCATCGATTGGGCCGGAATCAACTTCGATGGACGGCACGGGGCCCACCCCCGGGTGGCCGGGGACGTGCAGGCGACCGTCGCGACCATGCCCGGCTGGGCCGAGCCGGCCAGCGGCTCCTTCACCGATCCACGGCCAGTGGGCCGCGACGGACAGCCGTATGGACCGCTCCCGCGGACCCACGTTCGGTTCAAGTCGCTTCATCATGTGGATCGCGGCGGCACGTCGGCCGACCCACGAAGCGGCGTGGTGCTCGACTACCACGTGGGCGACACGCCGGTTCTCGAGACACCTTCGCTCGGGAGGCCGCTTCTCCTCGGAGACAGGCTGGTCGCAGTCCTCGTGCGGTCGTTCTCGCTGGGACCGCGGTCCCGACAGCTCGTCGTGCGACTCGCGGCCAAACCGGCGGCTGCGGCGGTCGTGGGCGAGGCCATTGCCGACTCGACCCACGTCCCGAGGATCGTCTCGCACGACGGCCACGTCGACCTCGTGATCCCGGCGGGAAATGCCCCGCTCGACATTGCGGTCGCCGTCGCGGCGGCCGACGCGGACGTCCTCGCGCGGCATGCGGCGACGCTGACGGCCCCGGGCAGGGTCGTCACTGACAGGCCGGCCCCGCGACTCTGGGACGCGACGCTCGAGACTCGCAGCACCGCCGGCCGGGAGCATGGCCCCTTCGCCGTGGACGTGCTCTCGGCACCCGAGGCCAATCCCTGGAACGCACAAGTCCGGTTCTCGGGGATCGACTTTACCGGCCCGGACGAGGCCGTCGTCTGTTCCTGGGACGGCGACGTCTGGAGGGTGAACGGCATCACCTCGGCGGCCGGCACACTCGCCTGGCGGCGGATCGCGTCGGGCCTCTTTCAGCCGCTCGGCGTGAAGGTGATCGGGGGCGTGATCCACGTCGGCTGCCGTGACCGCATCGTGAAGCTCGTGGATCACGACGGCGACGGTATGACCGACCGCTACGACACCTTCAACGACGACCACCAGGTGACCGAGCACTTCCACGAGTTTGCGATGGGCCTCGAGACCGATGCGACGGGCAACGTCTACTACGCCAAGAGCGCCCGTCACGCTCTGCCGGCGGTGGTGCCCCACCATGGCACGCTCCTGAGGGTGACGGCCGATGGCAGCGCGACCGAGATCGTCGCGACTGGGTTCCGGGCAGCCAATGGTGTGTGCGTGGAGGGGGACGGCACCTTCTGGATGACCGACCAGGAAGGGCACTGGAACCCGAAAAACAGGATCAACCACGTCCGTCCCGGCGGCTTCTACGGCAACATGCTCGGCTACCACGACGTGACCGACGAGAGCGACGCCGCCATGGCGCCGCCTGCCTTCTGGATCACCAACGCCTTCGATCGCTCGCCGGCCGAACTGCTGCGCGTGCAAAGCCGGAAATGGTCACCGCTCGACGGCGGGCTGCTCGAACTCTCCTACGGAGAAGGACGGTTGCATCTCGTGCTCACCGAGCCGGTGACGAGCAGGAACGGCCGAGCCGGCGTGGTGCAGGGGGGCATGGTGGCCCTGCCGATTCCCGATCTCCCCACCGGCATCATGCGGGGCCGCTTCCATCCGAGCGATGAGCAGCTCTACGCCTGCGGCCTCTATGCCTGGGCCGGGAACCGCCAGCATCCGGGAGGCTTCTATCGTGTGCGGCGCACGGAGCGTGCCCTGACGATCCCCATCCGCCTCCACGCGGAGCCCGGCAGGCTCGAACTCGGCTTCGCCGAGCGGCTCGATTCCGCCGTCGCAACCGAGCCTGGAAATTGGACGGTGCGGGCGTGGAACCTGCTCCGCTCGCAGAACTACGGCTCCGACCACGTCGACGAGCGGGTCCTCACCGTGACGGCGGCCACCATGATGCGTGATGGCCGAGGGACGTCCCTCGTCATCCCAGACTTCGAGCCGACATGGTGTTATTCGGTCGAGTGGAACGTGACGACGGCCGCAGGCACACGCTTGAGAGGTCGGCTCCACGGCACGCTGCACCACGCTCCATGACTTCCGGCGGTCCTGATGCGGACGAGCCAGGAAAACCGAGGGCGCAGCGGGCCGTGGTGCGCGCACGCGACGGGACTGATGCTCAGAACTTCTGGATCATGTCGAAGCCGAGCATCGTCTGCTGGTTGGCGACGCCGTCGTCGTAGGGCGCGCGCGGACCACCATAGGGACCGCCGAAGAAGTCCCAGCGAAAGGCCGGTCGCATGAGGAAGTTGCCCGTGGGCGACCAGTTCGGGCCGAGGGTCAACGAGTAGAAGTTGCCCGGGAGCGGGACGTGGTTGGGATTGCTCGGGCGGTTGAGTCCCACCCGCGTGCCGTCGGTGTCCTGAAACCACTCGAAGCGGGCGCCCCACGACCAGGCGTCGCTGACGCGGTAGTAGAGATACTGGTCGATGCCCGCCCAGAGCGCCGTGCCGCCATCGGCGAGGCCCTTCGACTGCGTGCCGAGCCACTGGTGGAAGAGATACTCCCACCGGTCCGCCGGACGCACCTCGAGGATCAGGCTGTAGCGCGTGCGATTGGCCGCGGCGAGCACCGGCGCCGGCTGGAAGAGCGGCGAGAAGTCGTTGGCCTCGTTGCCCGTGATGATCGCGAACGAGGTGGCGAGCGAGTTGTCGGAGTTCCTCACCCGCACGCGGCCGAGGAAGTTGGCAGCGCTGTAGGGGGATGCGAGGCCGTTCCAGCCGTTCACGAGACCGCCCTCGATCTCGAGATGGTCGGTGGCATTCCAGTTGACGAGGCCGCCCCAGTGCGTGAACGGGCCGGCGAACTGATAGCTGTAGCTCTTGAGGTAGAAAAAGTTGCCGACCGCGGGGACGCCTTCGTACCCCACGATCGTGTAGAAGTGGCCGAGCTTCAGGGAAAGATCCTGATTGCCCACCTCGGCGTAGAGCTGCGGGATCGCCAGGCCGTAGTACTCGCCGCTGTTCCAGTCGCGTGGGCCGGGGTTCGTCTCCCAGCCGAGCGACATGGCGAGCGGGAAGTCCTCGCCATAGAGCAGGTCGGTCCGCGCACCGATGCCATTGGAGCCGTCGGTGGGCAGGGTGCGCTCCGCGACCAGATAGACCTGGTTCATCATCGGCTCGTTCGCGCGGTCCACCGCGTTGTAGGGACCGTTGAACTTGCTCGCGGGGACGCCGAAGTTGCCGATGAAGCCGCCGTCGAGCCAGCCGTAGACGCCTCCCCGCTCCGACTCGCCGAACAGGAACCACTCCTGCCCGCTCGGAATCACGCCGGTCATCACCTCGTCCGTGAGCACCGGGTCGGACGACTCGAAGCCGCCCACCGAGCCGGGAACGCCGACGAATCCCTCGTCCTGGGCGCACACCAGACCGATGGCCGCCACCGCCCACGCGCCGGCTACGACGATGCCGAGCAAACACGCCCGCGCAGCCCATCCCCGCCTGCCCCGCTTCGCCGAACAGGCCATTCGGAATTCTCCGCCACGACGCCCGATCACCCCGTCGCAACTGCCATCGACCCGACGACCGT
>DNLZ01000287.1 GCA_003488325.1 Planctomycetaceae bacterium | reverse complement strand
GGAATCGTGACCGAGCGCGAACCCACACGACGATGCTGCCCGGGAGTGGTGCGCGGTGCACTGCGGGCGACGGCGCGTCTCGCGGTCGCGATCTGCACGGTCGCGACCGTGCCGCCCGTGCTCGCCCAGAACGACTGGCAGTTCCCCGATCCGCGATTCGGGACGCTGATGCGTGGTTCGGCCACGCCGTCCGTCGCCGACGAGCGTCGGTATCGCAGCGCGATCTCGCCTCCGTTCAGTCCGCCGGCCGAGCCACGGGTCCGCGCCACCCCGCAGCATGACCGACGACGCGGTCGGCTGCGGCGGCGCTGATCGATCACGACGCCCCGGGCCGGTCACCAGCGGGTCTGCACGGCCATGCCGCCGAGATCGCCGATCGGCACCGGCATGACGCTCACTTCGAAGCCCGCGAACCGCATCTCGGTCGCGTCGACGGCGCGGGCGCTCGCCCACGCGAGATACCAGCCGAGGAAAATCTGCGATGGGTAATGGGCGTCGTCGGTCATCCGTGAGAAGGCGACGAACGTGGAACAGACGTAGAGCGTGCCCTTCAGCAGCGGGCTCTCGACCATGTCGGCGGCGGCGAGGAACGGAACCGCGCCGACGAACGCGTGACCGCTGACGCCGTTGTTGTCGTCGAAGAATTTCCAGTCGCTGCCCGCGGAGGATTCACCGGGCCGTGAGGCGCCGGTCGCCCACTGCAGGGCGTACAGCGGCGGAGCGCCGACGACGAAGATGCGCAGCGAGCGACTGCCCCACTCCCCCACCACGTCCCCGACCGGATTGCCCTCGAAGACGAGCCCCGTGGCCGCGGCCGCGCCGAAGATCGGCAGGGCGTATCGTCCCTCGCCGATGTCCTTGCAGCCGGAGAAGAAGGTGCCGAGCTGCGTCGGCTCCACGCCCCGCTGCCATGCATTCTGCATCGTCGTGTCGAAGCCGGTGTTCGCCATGACGGCCCCGGCGCCGAAGGCCGCCGTGAGGCACACGAGGCTCTCGCAGTCGTAGAAGTTGCGGTAGTCCTCCACGACCTTGACGCCGGCGCGCGTCAGTCGCGGGAATCGAGCGCCCGACCACGGCAGTTCCTGCCGCGGAGCCTGCAGGACGGCGACGTCATTCAGCGGCGGCAATTCCACGACCGGGTCCACGCCCGGAGCGAGCTGCGCGACGAGCGAGCCGGTGAACGGATCGGGGCCGGCGGCGGCCTGCCAGCCGCCCGCGAGCAGCAGTCCCGACGACTCGCCTGCACCGCCGAACGTCTGCGTCTCGACGGCCGCGTCGATCCAGGCACCGGACGACGCCGGCACCAGCCGCACCACGACCCGCTGGCGGCGCGGGGGCCACGCATCGCGCGCACCGGCGGCCGCTTCGACCCAGGCCGTCTCGATCAGCCCCTCGGTCGGTGGTGATACGGTGAAGTCGGGCTCGACCGCGCGCACGATCGGCCAGTCGGCAGAGACGGTCGCGACCGTGCGCCGCCAGAGTTCCTCACCGTCATTGGCGGCGAGAAACATGCTCTGGCCGCATGCCAGACACGCCGGGACGAGCCAGAGCACGAGGGCCAGGCACGATCGAGCGCCGATCCAGCGGCCGTCACCGCGGTCGATGCGCGGCCTCGCACGCCGCCCGCGCGTGCGGCGCGCGGTGGGGGCTGCCGTGGTGGATGAAGGCTCGGGGCGCGGCATGCTCGGGCGATCCCGGGAGCGTCGCACGGGAAACGTGGACACGGGCTGGCGAACCGTGGACGGGTCGGGACTGTCCCAGCCGAGGCTCTGCGGGGCAAGGTGTTTTGGGCCTCGCTCGCGACGGCACTCGCATCCACGTGCGCCACGCCCCGGACGATGAGGGCGATCCTCTGGTACCCTGCCGGGGTTTCCCAAGCCCCGACAGGTTGCTCCCGTGCCCGGGCCAGCCGACACTGCCCCGCTTCCCACCGACGACGCGCGGATTGCCGACGTGCTCTCGCGCTGGTGGGGCTTCGACACGCTGCGTCCCCTCCAGGCCGACGCCCTCCGGGCGGCCCTCGCGGGCCGTGACTCGCTCGTCGTGCTTCCGACGGGCGGGGGCAAGAGCCTCTGCTACCAGCTGCCGCCCCTGGTGGACGGGGCGACCGACGTGGTCATCTCCCCCCTCGTCGCCCTCATGAAGGACCAGGTCGACGCGCTCGAGGCGATCGGCTATCCGGCCGCGGCCATCCACGGAGCCCTCGAGGCGAGCGAACGCGCCCGGGTCAGGGACCGACTCGTCGCGGGCGACCTGCGGCTGCTGTTCGTGGCCCCGGAGCGACTCGTGAACACCGGCCTGCTCGACATCCTCGCCCGCGCCGGCGTGAGGCGGTTCGCGGTCGACGAGGCCCACTGCATCAGCCAGTGGGGCCACGACTTCCGTCCCGAGTACCGCCAGCTCGCCCTGCTCCGCGAGCGCTTTCCGCACGCCAGCATCCATGCATTCACCGCGACCGCCACGCCCCGCGTGCGGGACGACATCGCGACCCAGCTGGGGCTGCGCGACCCGGCGGTGCTCGTCGGCACGTTCGATCGACCCAACCTCGTCTACCGCGTGGTGCCGCGCACCGACCGTGCCGGTCAGGTCGAGGCGATCCTCGGTCGCCACCGCGGCGAGGCCTCCATCGTCTACTGCATCTCGCGCAAGGAGACGGAGCGGCTCGCCGCCCGGCTCGCGGGGGCGGGCCTCCTCGCCCAGCCGTACCACGCGGGCCTCGACGCGACGCGACGCCACCGCACGCAGGAGGCATTCGCGCGGGAGACGATCGACGTCGTCGTGGCGACCGTGGCCTTCGGCATGGGCATCGACCGATCCGACGTGCGGCTCGTGCTGCACACGGCCCTGCCGAAGAGCCTCGAGGCCTACCAGCAGGAGACGGGCCGCGCGGGACGTGACGGACTCGCGGCCGAATGCCTGCTCCTCTATTCGTCGGCCGACGTGTTCAGCTGGGAGGCGCTCGTCCGCAAGAGTGCGGCGGAATCCGACCTCGATGCCGACGAGCAGGAGACGCTCGTGCGTTCCCAGATCGAGCACCTGCACGCGATGCGCCGCTACGCACAGGCCGCGCGCTGTCGTCATGCCGCGCTCTCCGAGTACTTCGGCCAACGCTACGACGCGCCGACCTGCGGTGCCTGCGACGTCTGCCTCGGGGAGACCTCGAGCCTGCCGGAGGGCACGGTGACCGCCCAGAAGATCGTCTCCTGCGTGGCGCGGGTCGGAGGCCGCTTCGGCGTGCGGCACGTGGCCGAGGTGCTGCGGGGCGCCCGGACCGAGGGCGTCGCCCGCCACCGGCACGAGGAGCTCTCCACGTTCGGCCTGCTCGCCGATCTCGACCAGCGTGCCGTGGAAAACCTCGTGCACCAGCTGCTCGACCAGGA
>DNLZ01000487.1 GCA_003488325.1 Planctomycetaceae bacterium | reverse complement strand
GTGCGGGTGCAGTGGGGCGGCGGGCAACCCCGCGCCTGGTCGGGGCGCATCGCCATCGTCGCCGCGGGCGACGCGCGGGTGCCCGACGCGCTCCGGTGGCGCACGCTGTCCCTCGAGGTCGATGCGGCGTCGATGGCGCACGGAGAGGGGGCGACGATCCTCGTGCACCAGCCGCGCCCGGTCGATCTCGACGGCGTCGAGATCGAGGTCGACGATCCGCGCGGCCTGAGGCTCGTGGTCGAGATGGGGCCTGCCCGCGGGGGCGAGCCCTCCGCGACGCTCGACGTGCCACTCTGCGACCTGCTCGTCGGCCCGACGCAGGAATCACTCGACGGCGAGGGGAATCGGCTGACGGCCAGGCTCGCGCCGGGAGAGCCGCTGCGGGTCACGATCGACCGCGAGGACGCGCCATCCGATCAATGGCGGGGCGTGCCGAGGCCGGGAGATCGACTGCGGTTCTCCATCGATCCACTGCTGCCGGTCACAGCCGACGGCACGTCGGTCGTCGACGTGCGCATGCGTCTGACGACGGCGGCGCGCCCCGGCGAGATCGCCAGTCGTACGACCACGCTCGTGCCGCTCGCCGGAGCCCCGGTGGACGGCGCCGCGGCGGGGCGCTGGACGCGGTTCGAGCCGGTCGTGTTCGACGTGACGCTTCCGGGGGAGGAGGGCGTGTACGACGTGGTGCTCGAGGCGGTGGAGCGCGGCAGCCTGCGGTGGAGCCGCGCCGTGGTCGGCCGCACGTTCCAGGTGCCGGCCGTCGCCGTCGAGGGCGGAGCGCGTCCCCTGGACAACGAGTGGCGCGTGGTGCACGAGCTCGATCCGGGCAGCCCCAAGCTTCACGAGCGACTGCGGCGGCTGCCGGGCGTGGGTTTGGGCGACGTGCCCCTGCCTTCGATCGGCCTGCCCGCGATGCCGCTGCCGAGCTTCACGCGGCCGTCCATGGTCCTGCCCAAGCTTCCCGCGGTGCCCGCGCTCTCCGCCGTGCCCTCCCTGCCCGCGGCGTTGCCTTCGATCTCGTCGATGGTGCCGCGGCTCGGCGGGCTGCTCGCCACCGGTCACTCACGCGTGGAACCCCATCCGCTCGGGCCGGTGCTGCGGCTTCCGGCGGCCGAATCCCCCGCCGCGCCGACGTGGGAAGGCATCGTGATCGCCGGCGTCGAGCCCGGCAGGCCGCACGTCGTCGAGATCGACTACCCCACCGAGCAGGACGCCACGATCGCCGTGAGCGTGCTCGAGACCGATGCTGGGGGCGGCTCCGTGCTCCAGCGACATGCGGGCGGCTTCGAGGTCGGTCGGTCCGCGCAGCCTGGGCCGCCGGCGGTCATGGCGACGCATCGCTGCGTCTTCTGGCCGACCACGCGTCATCCTGTGATTGTGATCGCCAATCCCTCCCGCGACACGACGGCCCTCTTCGGTCGCGTGCGCGTGCTCGCAGGGCCGGTCACCCTGCCCGCCGGCGGCATCCCGGCGACGGCGGGACGCGGGCTCCACGCCTTCCTCCCGCACCCCGACTTCGCCGGCTTCGGCGGCATGGACCGGCAGCACCGCGGTGGCGGACCGGCGCTGCCCGATTGGGCCACGCACCTCTCGGCCATTCGTCACTCGTCCGACATGCTGCGCGCCCACGGCGCCGCCGGGGCGCTCGTGACGGTGTATGCGCGCGGAGCGGCCCTGTGGCCTTCACGCCACACGCGTGAGGCGGCCCTCTGGGATCCCGGACGCGTGACCGATACCGGAGTCGATGCCGCGCCCAAGGACGTGCTGGAGCTGCTCTGCCGTGTGTACGGTCGCGAAGGGCAGCGGGTCGTGCCCGCCGTCTCGTTCGACGCACCGCTGCCCGACCTCGAGACGACGATCGCACGCGGCGGAGCCGAGCCCACCGGGCTCCTGTGCGTGGGGCGCGACGGCCGTCCCCTGCGCTCCGACGGAGGCCGGCCCCACTACAACGTCCTCGATCCCCGGGTGCAGCAGGTGGTCGAATCGATCGTTCGCGAGCTGGCGGGCCGCCTCACGGAAGCGCCGACGGTCGACGGCATCGCGCTGCTCCTGCCCCACGACGGCTGGCTGCACATGCCCGGCATCGCGTGGGGACTCGACGATGTCACGTTCGCGCGATTCCTCTCGTCGGTGCTGCCGGGCCTCGCGGCCGATCGCGTGCCGCCGGAGGTCGCGGCGGTCGCGGCCCTCACCGCCACGGAGGGGCACCGCTTCGCCGCCCGTGCCGACGTCGTGCAGGGACCCCTGCGCGACGAGTGGCTGGCCTGGCGGGCCGCCGAGATCGCCCGCTTCCACGCGCGGCTCGCGGAGATCGTGTCCGCTGGCGAGGCACGCAGCCTGTGGATCGTGCCCACCACGCTCCTCGTCGCGGGTGATCCGGCGGCCCGCTTTCGGCCCGTGCTCGGGGCTCCGGCCACCGACGATGCGCTGCGCGAATTCGGCCTCGACCCGGTGCTGCTCACGAATCACCCGCGCGTCGTCTTCGTCGCGCCGCAGGTGCGTGGCGCGGTCGGGGCTGCCGACCGCGGGTTGTTCGCCGAGGCCAACCGCGTGGTCTCCGCCGCCGCCGCGACGGCACGGCGCCGGGCGGCGGTACTCGTCGAGCGGCCACGCGCCGTGTCGCTCAACGCCGTCGTGCCACACGGTCCTTTCGGTTCGGCGAGTGTCTCCGGAGCGTGGTGCATGCACGCCGTCGCGACGGGACTCGAGCGGGACGGGACACTCGCCGACGCATTGGCGATCGCGGACTGCGAGCGGGTCTTCGACATGGCGATCGCCTTCACGCTGCCGTCTTCCCCCTCCGCGACACGCCTCGAGTTCGCCGCGTTGCCGGAGCGTCCGCTCGCTCCGTTGACCTCCGTGCCGCCGCCGCTCGTGGTGCGGTCGCTGCACGACGAGACGGGAACGTGGGTCGAACTGGTCAACCCGGTCGCCGCTCCGGCCCGTGTCGAGTTGCAGTTCGACACGGTCGCCCTCCCGCCCGACGCCGCCTCGCAGGTCGGACGGGTACCGCCGCAGCCGTCGGCGACCTCGGTCATCGAGGTGGGTGCCCGGAGCGTGCGGGCGGTCCGGCTCGACGGCGGTGCGGCGGTGACGCAGGCGCGGGTGACCTTCGAGCCCGCCGTGCAGGACGCCGTCAGCGCCCGGGTCGCGCGGCTGCGCCGCCTGCGGAACGCCTTGGAAACGCCCGCGAGCGTGGCGGTGCTCGACAACCCAGGGTTCGAGCTCGGCGGGACCGGGGGCGCCACGCCCGGGGCCGCCGTGCCCGGCTGGG
>DNLZ01000261.1:1452-4586 GCA_003488325.1 Planctomycetaceae bacterium | reverse complement strand
GCGAGCGCCTCGAGGGCCTCGCCGAGGAGGCGGCCGGCGTGCGACCGCGTGTGGCCACCGCGGCACCCGCTGTGCAGCACGAGCACCGGGGCGGCGACGAGGGAGGCCTCCCGCACCGCATCTTCGGCATCGGCAAGACTCTCCCGAAAGGTGCGTCCATCACCCCCGGTGAACCCTCCGGCCCACTGGAGGCTCGAGCACCGCACCCCGGCCCGCGCGAGGGCGTTGCGCGTGGCGCGGATGCCGCCGTCGGACAGCTTCGGCCTCCACATCCCGAGGGCGGAAAACCCGTGTTCCCGCAGGCATTCGAGATCGTCTTCGAGACCCCACCGCACCGTCGTCAACTGACTGATCGCGATGTCGAGCGTTTCGGGCATGTCGTGCCGTTTCTCCTCGCATGGGACGGAACGACGCGCGTGCGCTCGAACCTGCCCCGGGATCCGCCTGACGGGGCGAGAGTATGGGACGCACGCGCGCGGACTGTCCAGACGAGACGCGTCACGCGGGATTTCAGCGGCAGACGCGCCGACCACACGGACCACCGAGCGTGACAGCACGAGCCACGATTTCCTCTTGACAGAAATGCCTGATTCCCATCGAGCGGCGTGACGGTGCGCAACACCTGCGATCAGCGTGCCTCGAGGAGGTCGATGCACACGAGGCGACCCGCCCCCCGCACGTAGCAGAGGCCGCGGGCCACGACGGGCGCCGCCCAGCACGGGGGCTCGAGCAGCGGGCCGCCCGACGGATCGACCAGTCGCGCCCGTGACACCGGTGTGAACCGCTCAGGCGTCGCGCGCAGGAGCAGCAGGTCGCCGAACTCGGCGACGACGACGAGGTGACCGTCGGCGAGCACGAGGCTCGCGCGGCCGAATCCCTCCTCGGCCCAACGCACCGTTCCCGTGCGCCAGTCCACGCAGACGAGGGCTGCGTCCCCGGCGTGCCTCCCGCTGGCCGCATAGAGATGGCCATCGTGAAGTACGGGAGTGGCCCAGTGCACCTTCAGGGCCGTCGCCGGACGAGCACGGCGAGGATCCTGTCGCAGCACCCTCGGCTCGTCACCGGCGAGCTCCAGGAGCACGCTGCCCGGGCCGTAGGCCTCGGTGAGGAGCACCTCGTCCCCCTGCACGACGGGGTTCGCGGCGACCACGCTGAAGAGGTCGTCCGCCCGCCAGCGAAAGCCGCCGTGGACGGCGCCGCTCCCCGGATCGACCACGACGAGGCGGTCCCGGAGCCACGCCACGAGGCGGTCCACGCCGCCGATTCTCGCCGAGACGGGGCTCGAGTAACCCGCGAGTTCGGACGACGCCCGCCACCGCTCGCGGCCGGTCGCGAGATCGAAGGCCACGAGACCGCTGTCCAGACCGCGTACGAGGTCGAGCCGCTCGGGTGCCGTGGGGGCCGACCCGGGTGGACTCCCGCCCACCGGAGCGACGACGATCGGCCCACCCGCGACATCCACGACGAGCGGGGCGGCACCGACGCCGAAAAAGTTGCGCACGACGCCGTACTCGGCCGTGGTGTCGACGCTCCAGGAGAGCGTGCCGTCCGCGAGACTGCGACACTCGAGCCGGCCCTCGGGGTCGAAGGTGACGACCCGGTCCCCGGCGATCACCGGCGCCGACCGCGGGCCCCCGTCATAGCCGAAGAGATCGGTGTAGTCCGCCGGCGAGCGTTGTTCCCACAGGACCGCGCCCGTTTCGGCATGCAGGCACCGCAGGCGGTACTCGTCGCCGACGCGGTCGAAGACGAGCGCGCGGCCACGCTCGACCGCCGGAGGCACGTAGCCCTCGCCGAGCTCGCACTGCCAGACGATCCGCGGCCCCCCCTTGGGCCACGGCGAGACGATGCCCTGCACCGCTGAGCGACCATTGGACGTCGGTCCCAGGAAGGCGCCCCAATCCTCGCCAGGTCGTGTGGCGAGGTCCGCGACCGGCTCGGCCGCATGCGGGGCGAGGTCGGCCGGCGGGGTCGTCAGGCTCAAGGCCGTCGCGACGGCGATGACGGTGGCCGCAGGCCGTGTCGGCTTTCGATTCGTGCACCAGTGGAACACGGTTCGCCCCCGTTCGTGGATACTCGAGTGTCTCACGGAGCACCATCATGGCGGAAGCCGAGCCGATTGCCATCGCCGCGGGCGGCCGCAGCGTGCTCATTCCCGCCGACGCGCTCGAGTGGCGGTTCGCCCGGTCGAGCGGCCCCGGCGGGCAGCACGTCAATCGCACGAGCAGCAAGGCCCAGCTCCGTTTCCAGGTGCGGCGCGACCACCACCTGCCCATCGACGTGCGCGAACGGCTGATCGCGCTCGTGCGGCACCGCCTGACGCGCGACGGCTGGCTCGTGATCGTCGGCCAGCGTTACCGGGAGCGTCCCCGCAACATCGCCGACTGCGTCGACCGATTCGCGACGCTCGTGCGTGCCGCCCTCGTGCCGCCCACGCCTCGGAAGCGCACGCGGGTGCCCCGCAGCGCCGTCGCCGGTCGGCTCGAGGCGAAGCGCCGCCGGTCCCGCGCGAAGAGCCTCCGTCGCGGTCCCGACGAGTGACCTTCCCTCAGGACGTCGACCAACCGTCGTTGGTATAATCGGAGGGCAGGCGACAAGGACTTCGCGACAAAGGATGGCTGGATGGCAGCGGCCCGCGACATCGACACGCTCCTGAAGCAGTGGGAATTCCAGCCGGGAGAGGTCAACGCCCGTCTCGTGAAGGCCCGCAACGGCCGTGAGGTGCTGCAGATGCGCATCGACATGGGCGTGCTGCAGATGGAGACGGACCTGCGACCGGACGGCCTGAGGCCCAACGGCGCCGAGACCTACTACGACTATCTCGTCGGCGAGGTCATCCGCGAGGGGGACGCATTCCAGCTGTCACGCGAGCAGTGCGCGGAGGCGGACCGGGAATTCATGCAGTTCTATCACCGCCGGCTCTGCTGGCTGTCACTGCGGGAATACCGACGTGCTGCCCGCGATGCCGACCACAGCCTCGCCTTCATGGACTTCGTCCGAACGCACTCGCCGGACGAGGAGTGGACGCTGTCCCACGAGCAGTACCGCCCGTTCGTGCTCTTTCACCGGGTGCAGGCGGCCGCGCTCGCCGCGCTGCAGGAGGCGGGGCCCGAGGGGGCGATCCGGGAGATCAA
>DNLZ01000261.1:775-1083 GCA_003488325.1 Planctomycetaceae bacterium | reverse complement strand
CAGTACGCCGACGACGAACTGGTGCGGCGGCTCCTCGAGATGCGGGAGAGCGTTCGCCAGCGGTACGAACTCGGCCGCACGCTCGACGAGCAGCTGGCCGATGCCGTGAAGGCCGAGGACTACGAACTGGCGGCGAGAATCCGCGATCGCCTCCGGTCCGAGCCCGCTTCCGGCCGGCCCGCAGGGAACGAGCATCCTTCCGAAGCCGACCCGATGCGGCACGACTCCGGTCCGGCCTGAAAGAATTTCAAGGCGTGGTCCGCCGTCGTGCCCCGAGGTGATCGACGGTGCGGACTGGGGAACATGGG
>DNLZ01000261.1:0-383 GCA_003488325.1 Planctomycetaceae bacterium | reverse complement strand
TGGTCCGGTGACGACGCGACGGTGTCGATTCGACACGTCGAGCCCGTTCCTCCGAGGAAACAGGATCATGCGCTGCACCGCTCCCGTGACGGCCCATCGTCCCTCCCCCTTCACGACGGTCGTCGTCGTGGGCTCCGCGGATGGCGCGGCCCTGCGTGGTCTGCCGGTCTGGCCGATCACCGATCTGCTCGACTGCGATGATCAGTACGACGCCGCGCTGGCGGTGCAGACGCCCGACGAGGTGCGGAACGGTGCCGATCTGGATCCCGGCGTGCTCGACGACATCATTGCCTCCAAGCTGATCGCGCCACCACGGCCGCGCCGGCGGCGCGAGCGTGCCGTCAGTTCCCGCGCGATCTTCTACCAGGCCGGCATCTGACCGG
>DNLZ01000491.1:4610-4790 GCA_003488325.1 Planctomycetaceae bacterium | reverse complement strand
CCGCTCACGCGGGCGATCGCCGCGCTTGCGGCGGCGTCGCGTCCCGAGGGGGTGCCCCGCGACCTGCTCGAGAAGGCGGTGGCAGCGCTCCCCGAGGCTGAGGCGGCGGCCGGCCACGCGTTGCTCCGCCGGATCGATCTCGCGCGGGCGGGTGAGCGCGAGGCGTACGAGCGGCTGGCC
>DNLZ01000491.1:3972-4279 GCA_003488325.1 Planctomycetaceae bacterium | reverse complement strand
GACCCGGCGCGCGGCCACGCCGTGTTTCTCTCGAACAAGGCTGCCTGCACGACCTGCCACGCGATGGCATACGCGGGTGGCAGGATCGGGCCCGACCTGTCGAAGATCGGCGCGATCCGGACGCCCCGCGACCTGCTCGAAGCGATCGTGCTGCCGAGCGCGAGTTTCGTGAGGAGCTACGAGCCGGTGGTCGTGGCCACGGCCGACGGCCGGGCGTACGCCGGCGTGATCCGCGAGGAGAACGACGCCGAGGTGGTGCTCCAGACGACCGCGACCGCGACGGAACGCATTCCGCGGGACGCGATCG
>DNLZ01000491.1:2074-3627 GCA_003488325.1 Planctomycetaceae bacterium | reverse complement strand
TGCCCAAGGGCTACGACACGCTCCTGACGCCGCAGGAACTGGCCGATCTCGTGGCCTTCCTCGCGCGGGCCCGATGACTGCGGGTGCACGGGCGCGAAGGGCGCGGTTCCCACCCGCCACGGGCACGCGATGTCCGCCGGGGAGGCGGATCACCCATGCAGGCTCCAACCGGCGCGCGGCACGCGGGCCAGGAACGGGTCGGCGGCTCGCGTGTTGGTGACGCGCATCCCTGCCGCATCCCACAGGATCTTTTCGCCCGCACGAAACGCCACGTTGCCGAGGTGATTGGCCTCGGTGAGCTGTCCCGCGTAGGGATCGAACGGACTGCTCGTGGGCGTACCGTCGCGGATCGCCAGCAGCCACTCCTGATGCTGCCCCGGCGACCGTGGAATCCACGGCTCCGGCGGCGTGAAGTCCTTGAACCGCTCCTCCGGCAGGAGGATGTGCTTGCCGTAGTCGGAGAGGAGCATGCGCCCCTCGGTGCCCACGAAGAGGACCCCGCTGCCGAACGCCGGAATCCTGCCCTCGGCGAGGAGGGGCGGACGGTGCGTGCCCTGGTACCACGTGAGCCGGCACGCCGGCCGGTCCCCGCGGGCCGGATACTCGTAGATCGCCGTCATCGACGCCGGCGCGATCTCCGGATGCGGATCCGGACCTCGCGCCTCGACCGACACGGGCGCGTCGAGATCGAGCGCCCAGAACGGCAGGTCGTTCCAGTGGCTGCCGAGGTCGGACATCGTCCCGTTGCCGAAGTCCCACCAGCGATACCACTTGGGTCCGGGAAAGTAGACCTCGTGATACGGCCGCGCCGGAGCTGGCCCCAGCCAGAGGTCCCAGTCGAGATGCTCCGGCGGCGTCTGCGCCTCGGCCGGCCGGCCGGTGACGAACGCACGCGCACCGTCCCTCCCCACGTACCACCCATGCGGGTCGTTGTTCGCCTCGGCGTCCGCCTGGCTCTGCAGCCCCCACGCCCGGTTGACCCAGACGTGCACCTCCGTCACCGGCCCGATCGCGCCGCCGCGCACGAGCTCCACGACGCGCCGATAATTCTCGCTGGCATGGATCTGCGTCCCCATCTGCGTGGGCACCTTCGCCGCGGCCGCCGCCTCGCGCACGAGCCGCGCCTCCTCGACGTTGAGCGTCAGCGGCTTCTCGCAGTAGACCGCCTTGCCCATGCGCAGGGCCGGCAGCGTGGCGAAGGCGTGCGTGTGTTCGCAGGTGCTGACCACCACGCCGTCGACATCGGGGGTCTCCGCGAAGAGCCGGCGAAAGTCGCGGTAGGTGCGGGCCTGCGGGCAGTGGGCGGCGGCCCGCTCCAGGCCGCGCGTGTCGACATCGCAGAGCGCCACGACGTCGGCCGGCACGGCATTGCCCTCCTTCGTCATCTCGCGAAGGTTGCCGTAGCCACGGCCACCCACACCGATGCAGGCGAGCTGCACCCGGCTGTTGAGGTTCTCTGCCCGCAGGAGCCGCGGCGCCGTGACCGCGAGCCCGGCGGCGCCGGCGACCGCGAGCGTCTCGCTGAGAAACCCGCGCCGCGTGCGCTCGTGCCG
>DNLZ01000491.1:521-1652 GCA_003488325.1 Planctomycetaceae bacterium | reverse complement strand
TGGAGTCCCGCCGTCGCGGCCGGAGGAGGAAGACCGTCACCACCGTACCGCCAGCCCTTGATGAAGGCGATCAGGTCGGCCATCTCCGGCACGGTGATCGCCCGCTCCATGCCGACCGGCATGAGCGAAACCCCGCTGTTGGAGATCGTCTCGATCTCGTCGCGGCCGAGCGTCACCTCCCGGCCATCCTGCTGCCGGAGCGTGACCGCGCCGCCGGCCTCGGAGACGACCAGCCCGGTGAGCGCCCGGCCGTCGGCGAGAACCACCGTGTAGGCGAAGAAGTTCGCGTCGATGACACGATTCGGGTCGAGGATGTGCACGAGATACTGCTCGGGCTTCTGCGTGCGGGAGTCGGAGATGTCGGGGCCGACGTTCACGCCGACGTCGCCGACCCGATGGCAGCCGGCGCAGTTCTTCGTGAAGACGAGGCGACCCCGGCCGACGTCGCCCGCCTGCTCGAGGGCCGCGCGATACCTCGCGATGACCTCCTGTCGGTCGGCGGGCTGGCTGGCCGCCTGCAGCGTGGCGGCCCGCCCCGCGAGGGCGGCGTCCGCGAGGCTCGCGAGCCGCTTCCAGTGGTCGGGCGTCAGGAGCGTCGCAGCCACGCCGCCCGACTCGATGGCCTCGAGCAGCCGCGCGGCGCGCGACGACTGACCGCACGACACGTCGAGGACCGCCCGCCGGATGGCCGGGGTCTGTGACGCGACGTCGGCGAGAAGCGCGTCGTCGATCGATGGATCGGTCCAACGCGACACCGTCGCGATGGCGGCGAGCCGCACCTCCTGATCGGTTCCCGCGGCGGCGAGCGGCACGAGCCTGCTCCCGGCTCCCTCGAAGCCGGCGTGCCGCAGCACGCGAATCGCCCGACTGCGTTCGGCCACGTCGCGGCCCACGTCTGTCGCACGGGCCACCGCCGTGGCGAAGATCTCGCTCAGCGACGCGCCCGCGGCGGCATCCATGTCGCCGCGCACCGCCGCCAGCGCGACGCGACGACGCTCGAGACCACGCCCGATGCCGTCGACGAGCGCGATCGCGACGTCGTCCGCAGCGTCCACGGCGTCGCGGCCGCGATCCGCCACCCCGCTCCTCAGCCGGGCCGCCGCCGCCAGCGTTTCCCCGAGCGGCTCCCCC
>DNLZ01000491.1:0-223 GCA_003488325.1 Planctomycetaceae bacterium | reverse complement strand
CCCCGAGCGGCTCGCCGCCGTTGGCCGCCAGTTCCGCGAGGTCGCCGACCACGTCGGCGAGTGGTGCGGGGGCATGACGATCGAGCACCGCGACGAGCACGTCCGCAGCGCGTCCCCGCACCGCGGTACCGACGGCGGCGCGCGTCCACCGATCGAGCGGCGCGGCGGAGGCGATGTCGGCGAGCGCCCGCACGATGGCCGCCTCGCCGTCGGCGGCGGCGGC
>DNLZ01000327.1:1024-3419 GCA_003488325.1 Planctomycetaceae bacterium | reverse complement strand
GGGTTGGCGTCCTGGAGCGCGGTCGGAAGACGGTCGGGACGCACCGCGTCGTAGCACTCGAGCCCGCTGAACCGCCGCAGCGACGCCGGGATGCCGACGGCCGTGAACCCTGGATGACCGGTCGCCGGAAACGGCCCACCATGGTTCATGGCAGGCGAGACGGCGACACCCGTGGGCATCTTGTCGTTGAGCAGGCGGCCGACCTTGCGCCGCAGGAGCGGCGCGATCCGCTGGTAGGCCACGTCGTCGTCGCCCGCACGGCTCGTGTAGATGCTCCCCGTGAGATTTCCCTCGACGTGGCCGAGGATCGCAGCCACCTCCTCGATGTCTGCCGCGATGACACACAGGCTCGCCGGACCGAACATCTCCGTCTGCAGTCCCTCCGGCTCGGCGAGAAACCGCGTGCCGGTCACCGACAGGAGCGTGTTCTCCACCGCCACTCGGTCCCCGGCGACAGGGGCGCCCCCCGTCATCAGCGTGGCGCCCGCGGCCCGCACGGCGCCGACCGCCGCGAGCAACGCATCCCGCACCTGCGGTGACAGCAGCGTGCCAGCCGGGGCCACCTCGAAGCGGGCGCGAACATCGGCCACGAAGGCATCCGTTTCCGCGCCGGCCACGAGGATGACGAGCCCCGGATTCGTGCAGAACTGACCCGCGCCCATCAGGCAGCTCGTGGCGAATTCCTGCGCCAGTTCCGCCGACCGTTCACGGATCGCGCCGGGCAGGAAGATCACCGGATTGACGCTCGACATCTCGAGGTAGGCGGGCTTCCCGGCCTCGTCGCACGCCTGCTTGATCCGGAGTCCCGCGGCCTTGCTCCCCGTGAAGCCCACGGCCGCGAGCCGGGGATCGCGCATCAGGGTGAGACCGTCGGGGCCCGACATCCGATAGATGAGCTGCACCGTGCCGCTCGGCAAGCGGCAGGTCTGGAGCGCCCCGTCGGCCAGTTCGGCGAGCCGCCTCGTCGTCGCAGGGTGGGACGGATGCCCCTTGGCGATGACGGGATTGCCGGCGGCCAGCGCCGCCGCGAAGTCGCCTCCGGCGATCCCGTTGAACGCGAACGGGAAATTGTTCGGTCCGATGACGAGCACGGGGCCGAGCGGTGCGTGGCGGGACCGGATGCCCCCCTTCGTGTCGATCGTCGGCAGTGCCCACGAGCCGTCGCGGCAGGCCGCGGCCGCCTGCCTGAGCTGCCCGGTCGTCCGCGGCAGTTCGACGTCCTTCAGCCGCGGTGACACCGGCAGGCCCGTCTCACGTGCCGCGATCCCGGCGAGCTCGTCGGCATGCGCGTCGATCGCCGCCGCGTAGCGTTCGAGGAATCCCGCGATCTCCTCCCGAGGCACGGCGGCGAGCCGGGCGAACGCGGCATCCGCAGCCGCGAGGACGCGGTCACACTCCGCACGATCGCTGACCGGAAACCGTCCCTCCAGCGCCTGCCCCGTCGCGGGGTCGAGCGCGGCGAACGACTCGCGGCCCGTGGACGCCACCCACCGCCCGTCGATCCACACCTGTGCTGTCGCCACGCTCGTCACCTCCTCGCGTCGCCACCATGATGCGCGCGAGGAGAGGTCGTGTCACGAAGCAGGTCGTTACCAGCGGGCTTCGACGCCCAGATTCGCACCGTGGAGGAAGAGACCGCCGTTGTCATTCACCCGCGACCCGCTGTCGGCGAAGAGGCCGAAGTCGTACTGCGTCGGGGCGAGGGCCGCGTTCGTCAGCCAGTACAGGTTGTACCCCGCGCGGAGCCCCCAGACCTCGGTGATCCGGTAGACCAGCGTGCCGTTGAGCCCGCCGATGAAGCCCACCCCCGTGTCCGTCGCGGAGCGTCCCGGCCGCACGAGCCCGGTGACGGAACTCACGATCGGATCCTGGGCCTGGTAGGCGTTCGTGCCGCAGATCGCCGTCTTCCACCAGCCCTCCACCGCCCACCGCTGCCACTCGCGACGGCCCCACATGCCGACCTGCGGGCCGAAGTAGTTGGTGCTCGTGCGCACTGAGCCGTACTTATTCGGCTCCGGCGGATCGCAGCAGAGCGTGTCGATCGACGACTGCTCGTCGAGACCGGCCCAGATGAAGCCGGTCAGCCAGCTCACACAGTGGCAGCTGCGGCGGCAGTGGGGACCACACTCCTCGCAGCAGTCGTACCAGAAGACGTTGGCCTCGGCGATGTTCAGCGTGGACCACCAGGTCGCGCGAGCCGAGTTGGCGTCGGTGAAGTCGGTGCCCAGCGGATCGGGGAAGTCGATGATGCCCGGCCCCGCCACGGCCGCCTGCCCGAACATGCCGTAGATGCCGGTGTACCCGATCTCCCAGCCGATCGTGTCGGTGACCAGATGGCCATAGAACACCCGCACGCCGGTCGCCACCGACGGCTGCAGGTCCTGCGCCGTCATCA
>DNLZ01000327.1:0-681 GCA_003488325.1 Planctomycetaceae bacterium | reverse complement strand
GGAGCGGCTGGTTCCCCGCCTGGTTGTTCCGTTGCAGGAAGAGCACGTCGAAGATCGCGTAGTGGTCCCAGCCCGGGCAGCAGCAGCATCGCCGCAGCACCTGCATGCACGCCTCGTCGTCGAGCGCGGGTCCATCGAAGGGGCCGGCGATGGGGGGCGTCGCGGTCAGGACCGAGGCCCCCGACTCCGTCGTGAGCACCTCGGCGGCATCGCCTTCCGCCGCGACGACGGAGGGTGATCCGGCGAGGACGCCGCCGACGCTCCAGGCGAGCCAGGCTGCCGTCAGGGCCGTGACGCCGTGACGAACGCTCCGGCGGGGCAGAGCCCCCCTCGCGCGATCCGATCTCGATTGCATCGGCATGTTGCCCCCGGCGCCTCCCTGCACCCGTCTTGGCAATCGGCGAGCCATCCGGGGGAATGTGAGGGGGGGCGGAGGCCGTGGCAGCGTCTGCCCACGCCATCCAGTCGAAATCCGCCGGGCTGGCCGGACTGCGGCCGCTCTGCCGGTCGGGCAGGATGCGCCGGGCTTTTGCTTGACGGCCGTGCGCCCGTGATGGAAGGTTCAAGTCTTGGCAGAGCCCATCCGAGGATGGCGGTGCCGTGCCGTGGCGTCGTCCCGTTCGCATCGCGAGCGAGGACGTCTCCGACCCTGACCCGCGGAGCGTTTCCTTGCGCGACATC
>DNLZ01000362.1 GCA_003488325.1 Planctomycetaceae bacterium | reverse complement strand
GCTGCCGCATCACCTCGAGCGGCGGTCCAGGACACCATCGCTTCCGGCGCTCGTCATACACCGCGGGGACGAGCGAGAGTTCACCGGTGCCGGGATGGGCCACCAGTTCGCCCGTGAGGGGCAGCGTGAACACCTCGCCGCTCGTGCGACACACGTAGCGGATCTCGGGAGCCGACGCGTCCGATGCGGGGGGCGCACGGCGGGGCAGAATGAAGGGCGCGACGAGCCACGTGGCGACCGCGAACCCTCCAATGGCGACCCAGAGGCGGACGTCTCTCATCATTTACGGTCCTGCAGGATGGGAGGGGGCGCCCGGCGACGCGCCACGGCACGCCGCGATCAGTCGAGGTCGTACAGGGCATCGGCCTGCGCGGCGTCCGCCGGGTCGCCCTCGCATACGATGCCGATGCGGTGGAACTCCATCTGGGGGAGTTGGGCGGGACTGGTCCAGGGTCCGGGGCGAAACCGCCTCGTGAACGACGCCACGTGGCCATCCACGAAGACGACGTTGGCCTGGTCGTTCGCATGGCGGAAGTGCACGGAAGGATCGGCACCGCTCGGCCGCAGGAGACCGCCGAGGTTCTCGCGCAGCCGATACGGGGGCAGGAAATCCACGATCGCGCTTTCCGCGAACGCGATCGTGCGGCCCGCCTCTCGGACTCGATCCACGCGCTGCCGAAAATTCCGATGGGCGAGCCGCACGGCCGGCCAGACCGACCAGTCCCACTGGGTGCCCGGGCCGAGGGCCGCGTTGTAGTCGAAGCCCGTCGCGAGCTTCCCGAACCGCAGCTGGCCTACCGAGTCGGCGCGGAAGGAGGGGCACTGGTAGGCCTGCACGTTGCCCTCCATGAACGGCGCGAGGGTGCCGGCGGCAAAGTCGAGCCGATCCGCAAGCACGGCCTGGTTCTCGTCCACCTCACCGAACCAGTAGCGGCTCTTTCCGGGATACGGGCTCTGCGAGGGGTTCGCGAGGGTGCCGGCGATCCGCGTGTCGTCGTCCACCTTCAACGGCGGCAGCAGATTGTTCTGTGACGACGCATACGCATGCATCGCGATGCCCAGCTGCCGGAGGTGGCTGCCACACTGGGCCCGCCGGGCCGCCTCCCGCGCCGACTGGACGGCCGGAAGCAGCAGCCCGACGAGCACCGCGAGGATCGCGATGACGACGAGCAACTCCACCAGCGAGAACCCTCCCCGCGGCGTGCCGACACGACCGGCGCGTGGCGGCGTACGACCGACCAGACTCCGTCCCATGGAGCGACCTCCTCACGGCGCGGCTCCCCGCGGTCCCGACCGGCCCGGCCGCCCGCAATCGCAGGCGATCGCCTGGGCATGCCCGACCGCGAGGACCGACGGCTTTCGCCGCGTTCACCGATACACCACACCAGCGGATCGCACACGCGAACCGTGCCCGTGATGCCGCCCTCGCAGCAACGACGCGCTCCTCACGACGCCTGGTAGGTCTTCTGACTCACGGGCTCGAGCGACCGCAGGCCTTCTCGCCGCACGCGACCCTCGGAGTCGCCCGAGCGACCGGCCAGAGAACGCTGCGGCAATGGCTGGAATGCGATCGCCCTGCCGCCGCGAGAGGTTCCCCGATCGGAACAGATTCTCACGACATCGCCCGAACACAGCGGCGGGGCCGTCCCGGAATCGCACCGGAGTTCCCTGTTTGCCGCCACGTCCGCAGCAGCGGACGACCGGCCACCAGAGTCGCGGCGGAGTCTACCGGTTGTCGGGTGGCTGTCAATCATTCCGACGCCCCCACACCCGGCCCGCAGGGTCTGCCTCGCGCGGGCCGTCCGGCGGCAAACTCTGACGGTCATGACGGCACGGCGCGCGAAAGATTGACGGTCAATCACGCCGTGCCGGCACGCCTTGCGCACGCGCTTCCACCGTCACGATCGCCCCAACGCGCACGCGCAACTCCCTGTCGGAAAAATACTTGGGAGTCGCTCAAGCCACCTTTCCCGGCTCGCCGATAGCCCCTCTGTCCCCCGGGGCATCACTGTGCCCGTCGGGCAACCAGGGGGCGGCAGCAACCTGCGATCCCTCGAGTCACGGAATGGCTCGACAGGCCTGCCGCGGCAACGTTCGTGGATCACAACCTCGGGGTGACCTACCTCGCGATCGGGACCAAAGACTCTCGCGTGATCCACAAGCAAAGGAGATGTGGCTCGATGAAGCGTATGATGTTTCTCGGTGCGCTGGTTCTCGGCGTCACCGTTTGTAGCCAGTCCTTCGGTTTCGAGCTCCTCGATCGGATGCTCGGCCACAAGGGCTGCACCTCGTGCTGTGAGCCGGCGTGCGACGCCGGTACGGCCTGCTGCGAGCCGGCGTGCGACGCTGGCAACGGCTGTGCCGAGCCCGCCTGCGACGCCGGTGCGGCGTGCTGCGAGCCGGGTTGTGCTGCTGATGCCGGCTGCTGCGGCGTCCGGAAGAAGCATGCTCTCTTCGGCGGGCTGAAGGGCCTGTTCGAGAAGTGCAAGCGGAAGCACCATGGTTGCGCTGACAGCTGCTGCGAGCCGGCGTGCGACGCTGGCAACGCCTGCTGCGAGCCGGCCTGCGGTGCTGGCAACGGCTGTGCGGAGCCCGCCTGCGACGCTGGCACCGCCTGCTGCGAGCCGGGCTGTGCGGCTGACGCCGGCTGCTGCGGCGTGCGGAAGAAGTGCACCCCGATCCGGGACCTCCTCAAGGCGATCCACGCCGCGAAGAAGTGCCGCTCGAGCTGCACGAGCTGCTGCGACAGCGATCCGGACTGCTCGGCTGGTTGCGAGCCCGGCTGCGGTGCGGAGCCGGCCTGTGCGGCCAGCCCGAACTGCTCCGCGTCGACCAAGACGCAGAGCAAGGTCGTGGCGGTGAGCCGCACGATCGCGGTCAAGTGATGACGGGTCGATAGG
>DNLZ01000026.1:14835-16316 GCA_003488325.1 Planctomycetaceae bacterium | reverse complement strand
GGCCGCCGCGGCCGGAGCGAGGAGACTTTTGCGGTCCCCGGGCTGGTGCTTCACACAAGGCGCATCAATTCGCTTGCGCCTCGACCTGCGGCGTGGGTGGTGATGGGCATTCATGGCCAGGCCACGCACCACGCTCAGCGACTGTCGCGCAGGTCGATCACGACATAGCCGCCGTTTGCGTGCAGCACCGGGAAGGGGAGGTCGGCGAGGCCGCTGACGTCCACGGGAACGATCGCGAAGTCGGCACCGTACCGTTCGGCCACGGCGCGCAGCCGTTCGGCGCCGAGCGCGGCGGTGGACCGCTCCATGTCGGTGAGCGAGCCGTCGGCGGAGAAGCAGTCGATGATGCGGCGGCGCCATTCGAGCAAGCCGGCGACGTCCTGCGGGCTGTTCTTCCAGGAAACGACCTCGCGCCGGTCGGTGCGCCAGGTGAAGCTGGCGGCCCCGCGCGGCGTGAGAAAGCAGGCGTCGGCCGGTGTGTGGTCGCGCACCCAGGCGCAGATGTCGATCCATGGCGGTCCGGCGACCTTCGAGTCGGCCCGGGGTACGAGGCCGGTGCGGCCGGGGAGGGGCCAGTGCGTGGATTCGACCGCGATGCCGCCGACGAGGCCGAGCACGACTGCGGTTCGCACCACCCAGGGTGGCAGCGGTGCGATGCTGCGGCAGGCCGCGGCGTCGCACGTCACCGCCGCGCCGCTCACGGCCAGCGCCAGGGGCACGACCACGTCACCCAGCCGAAACCAGTAATACCGCAGCAGCGACAGGACCCGTGCCGGGGCGAGTGGCTCGGCCAATGAGATCAGCCAGCCGGCGAGTGAGATGGCGAGCACAGCGAGCGTGAACCGGACGAGGCGTCGTCGCGCGGGCGTCGGCTGCACGAGCCGCGTGAGCAGCCACCAGACGGCGATCGCGAGCAGGTGTCGCGCGACCATCGGCTCGGCGAACGTGCGGGGCAGCAGGTGGTGCGGCAACCGCTCGACGACATAGATGCGGATCGCCGCCGCGCGGTCGGCAGCCGACGCCGCGGAGGCGAGACCGAGTGCGGGCACGACACCCGCAGTCGCCAGCCCGATGCCCATGGCGACAAAGAGCGCGGCGGACCACCGCGGACCGGGCGAATGATCGCTTTCATCACGCGGATCGTCGCTCCCGCGGCCCATGAGGCGTGCACCGACGAGTGCGACCATTCCCCAGCCACCCACGAGGACGTGCAGCCAGGTGCCCGCACCCATCGCACACACGCCGCTCGCCCAGCGGCCGCGCGCGACCTCGCCGATGCCGGCGAGCACGCAGGCCCACGCACAGACCTTCGCCTCGCAGCCGCCGAGCAGCCACTCGCCCGCCATCGGCGTGGCGCGGAGGGCGAGGGCGAAGAGCCCGCCCGCCACGAGGACGAAGGCTGCCGTGCGCCAGGCGTCGTCACGGGGCGCCGGGCGGGAGGCGTGCGGGTTCGCAGCCAGCGGAACCACCGCATGGCAGAA
>DNLZ01000026.1:5917-14460 GCA_003488325.1 Planctomycetaceae bacterium | reverse complement strand
GGGACGGTGGCGAGCAGACGTCCGAAGAGGATGAAAAATCCGCCGTGCGCGTCGCGCGTCTCGAGAAAGAAATCGCCCCGACCCCAGGTCGGGTCGGCGAAGTGCCTGGCCTTGGTGAGGTACACGGCCTCATTGACGTCGGGGACCGGCCACGCCGCGAAGGCGGCGAAGAGCAGCGTGAGCACCGCGAGCGTGACGAGGCGGGGCATCATCGCGGGTCCGGCGGCGGCTCGTGAACGCGAATGGGTGACGTGCGGGTGACGCGGGAACACTCTATAACCGCCGGCCTGCGAGGGTCTCCCGCACCCGCTCGCCTCCGAGGATACCCGCCATGACCGCCGCCGGATTCACGCACCAGCCCGCACCGGCGGGGCCGGCCACGGCGCCGGGAGGGCGGCTGCTGCGCGAGGCCGTGACGGGGACCACGATCGGGATCGTCGGCGCGCCCTTCGCGCTCGCCGCGAAGCTCGTCGAGGAGGCCGGATTCGACGCCGTCTATCTCTCGGGGGCGGCCTTCTCCGCGGGCGCGCTCGGCGTGCCGGACATCGGCCTCTTCACGCTCGACCAGCTGGTCGAGCAGACGCGCATCCTCGCCCGAGCCGTGTCGATTCCGGTCATCGTCGATGCCGATACCGGCTTCGGTGATGCCCGGGCCACCGAAGTGGCCGTGCAGCGGCTCGAGGCGGCCGGCGCGGCTGCGATCCAGCTCGAGGACCAGGCGGGCTCGCTCGCGTCGGGCGGAGCGGCGGTACCCGCCAAGCGGTGCGGCCATCTCACGGGCAAGAGGGTCGTCGAGCCGGCGGTGATGTGCGAGCGGCTCGCGGCGGCGGTCGCGGGCCGTCGGGATCCCGCGACGGTGATCATCGGCCGCAGTGACGCGCGGGGTGTGCACGGTCTCGACGACTGCCTCGGTCGGCTCGACGCGTATCGCGTGGCGGGGGCCGACTGGCTCTTTCCCGAGGCGCTCACGTCACGGGACGAGTTTCGCGCGGTGGGTGCGGCGTTCGCCGGCTCCGGTGTGCCACTCCTCGCGAACATGACGGAGTTCGGTGCCGGGCCTCTCGTGCCGCTCGACGAGCTGGCCTCGTTCGGCTTCGCGGCGGTGCTCTATCCCGTCACGCTCCTGCGTCTCGCCATGAAGGCGATGGAAGCCGGCCTCGCCATCCTCGCCCAGGACGGCACGCAGGAGAGCCTCCTCGACCTCATGCAGTCTCGGGAGGAGCTCTACGCGCTGCTCGACTACGATCCCGCACATCCCGAGCGGCACGCCGCCGTGCCGGCCGCCACCCCGGAGCATCCGACATGACACCGCCATCCGCTCCAGCGTCCGCCTCCCAGGGGGACGTTGCGAAGGGGCTCGCCGGCATCGTGGCCGGGCAGACCGCGATCTCCTCGCTCGAGGGCACGCTCCGCTACCGGGGCTATGCGATCGAGCCGCTCGCGGCAGCGGGTGACTTCGAGGAGGTGGCGTATCTGCTCATCCACGGCGAGCTGCCGGGTTCCGCCGAGCGCGCGGCCTTCGCGGACCGTGTGCAGGCGGCGGCCCGAGCGATCGACCCCGCCGTGCTCGCCGGACTCTCCGCACTCGCGCGGAAGAACCCGCACGCCTCGCCGATGGACGCGCTTCGCACCGGGGTGAGCATGCTCGGGCTCGTCGAGGGAGACGACGCGCTCGGGAGCCACGACGCGCTCGTCGCGCGGGCCGAGCGTCTCCTCGGCCAGACGCCGGCGGTGCTCGCCGCGTGGATCGACATGACGGCCGGCCGAGCCGTCGGCCGCTGGCCCGACGCGCCGGTCGCCGCGGCCCTGCTCGAGCGGCTCACGGGCCGCACGCCTTCGCCGGAGCAGCAGGCGATCTTCGGCACCACGCTCGTCCTCTACGCCGAGCATGAGTTCAATGCCTCGACCTTCACGGCGCGGACCATCACCTCCACCGGCGGCGACATGCATTCCGCGATCACAGGCGCCATCGGCGCGCTCAAGGGCCCACTTCACGGCGGCGCCAACGAGAAGGTGTTGGAGGTGCTCCGGGAGATCGGGTCGGTGGACCGTGTCGAGCCGTGGCTGCAGGCGCAGTTCGAGGCGAAGCGCGTGGTCATGGGGTTCGGGCATCGCGTCTACAAGGACGGGGACGTGCGGGCCAAGCTCCTCGGCGAGCGGTGCCGTGCGCTCGTGCGCGGCACCGACGTGGAGCCACTCGAGGCGCTGGCCGATCGGGTGGAGACGCGGATGGCCGAGACCAAGGGCTTGCGCCCGAACCTCGACTGGCCCGCCGCGCGGGTCTACCACGCGCTCGGCCTGCCGGTGAAGGTCTTCACGCCGATCTTCGTCGTCTCGCGCATGAGCGGCTGGACGGCCCACGTGATCGAGCAGGCGGGCGACAACCGGCTGATTCGGCCGCTCTCACGCTACAGCGGCGTGCCGCCCCGCGAGTACGTGGCCGTCACGGGCCGAGGGTGATCGCGCGACGTCGGCCACCGCATGGCATCAGCGGGTGGGTCGCGGTGCGGCCCGAGCCATCGGCCCTCGGCGCGGGCATCGCCAACGCCAGGATCAGGGCGTGGCCACGGCGCTCTCCGCCACGGCCGGGGCCGCGGCAGGCGTCGCGGCCGCGGATGCCGCGGCGGATTGCTTCGTTCCGGGGGCATCCGCGGGCTGGGCGGCCGTCTGTTCCACCTCGGCCTGCACGGTCACCGCGGGCACGACGCCCTCGCCCAGGTCGGTGGTGATCTGGAGCTTCCGCTCGATGCGGCCCTGCAACTCCCCCGCTGCGAAGGTGATCGGCAGGATGTGCACCTTCGCCGGCGTGGTGCGTGGTTCGCAGGACAGACAGCCGTCGTCGCAGGCGATGCCCGTGATGGAAAACTCGCGGGTCGCGCGTACGACGACGTTTTTGGTCACCGTCGCGCCGGGTTGCACCGAGCCGAGGGCGAGCAGCTGCGGACTGACCGTCACGGCGGCAATCACGCGGCCTTCGACGTCCATCGGGATCTGCGTGGCACGCGGATCGTCGGTGACCAGCAGCAGCTGCCCCTTCACGTACCCGGCGGGCGCATCGGGCTTGAGCCGGAGCGTGAGGTCGTAGGCGGTCTGCGACGAGGAGCGGGCCGGCTTCGAGAGCATCACCTCGAAGCTCGGGTTGGCGCTGCGGACGTCCTTGATCTCCCACGGACTGCCTCCGACCCGCGTCACCCGTACCTTCCGCTCGGCCCCGGACCCGAGATCGACGTTGCCCAGATCGACGAACGGCGGGTCGAACGAGACGTCACCCCGGATGTTGCCCGCCACCCGCAGCTGCACCTCCGCGTAGTAGGGCTTGTCGAACGTGACGGTGAGCGTCGCGCCGTGCTGGCCGAGGAAGGTCCGGGTGTTGAACGTGGCGACGACCTCGCTCGTCTCGTGCGTCTTGAGGTCCCGCTGCGTCACCACCGGAGACGTGCAGCCGCAGCTCGTGCGCACGCCCACGACGTGCACGTCCTCCTCGTAGATGTTCTTGAAGACGAAGCGGTACTCCGTCTTCGAGCCGCGGGCGACGGTGCCGAAGTTGTGGCTCGTGACCGTGAACATCTTCTTCGCCCACTCGGCGGCCGGCGCGGCCGTGGGGCACAGGAACGCGACCATGGCCCCGGCGACGATCGCCGCGTGCGAAAGGCGGTGCCACGGGCCAGTCGAGCGGTGCGTACGGCCGATCATCACCGATCCGCTGGAGAGGAGCCCGCGTCCGGACGGGACGGCACTGCCGGACGCGCTGCCCGGCCGATGCGATGGGGGGGAGCCTACGGGGATCATGTGCGGGCCGTCAATGAAAGGGGGACGGGCGGGCGCCGGGTGACGCCGACGGTGTGTTCGCCGGATGCCCGAAGCGACTACCACCGTATGGCAAGTATTTCATCGGGGCAGTGTCCACGCCGGCGCGGCGCTCCACTTTCCTGCGAAAACGTCACGCGCCGAACCGCCATGACCGATACAGGCGGAAGGGGCGAAGTCCGGTGGACACCCCGACCGCGTCGCTGGGATTCGTGGCCTTTTCACGGTAGAATCGGCCACGGCACGCCGGGCGGTGATGGAAGCCGCGGCGTTCCGGGAACCGGCCCGGACGGCCGGGGCCGCAGGGCGGTTCTGGTCGTGCGTTCAGGTCTTGGGTTCAGGTCGATGGTTTCGAGGGGGCGTACCGGTTTCGACCGGATGGCATGAGGTTCAGATTGCGTGTCGTGGTTGGTCGGCTGGCCACGTTAAAAGTCGACCGTGCTTCAATTGCCGAAGCTCAGTTCGCTCTGGCTGCTTAACTAAGCAGCCCCGCGCGATGGCCCCAGCCGGAAGGGCCTCCCAAGCGGTCGCCAAATCCGGCTCGCCCCGTTCCACCGCCTGGTACGGACGGGGCTAAAAACGTTCCGGGCTGGCCCGCGAGGCACCCTGTCGGCCGGGGACCCGCGGGCGAGACTCAAATCGACCGGATACACACGTAGACGTTTGTTCTGAAACATCACGGGACGCGGGTTCGACTCCCGCCGCCTCCATTTCACGGCCGCACTGCCCTCCGGGCCAGTGCGGCCTTGGCCTGTAAGCCCGGCATCGTGCCGGGCGGCGGGTATGTGCTGAAAAGCGGGAGTGGTGCTCCGGGGCAGTGCGGCCGTGGACGCTGGACGCGTGCAGCCGGCATCCTCACGACCTGCGGTCGTGGTGATGCCGCCGAGCGGCACAGGCCATGGATGGCTGTGCCGCGGAACGGTCGGCCCCGCCCGATGCGGTGGTCGCCTTGAACAGGCTCGAGGATGAGGTCACAGTGGTTGTTCCTCCTTCGGGCACAGCGGGCCGCCGGCTTCGGGCAGCCTGCCACGTCCGGCAGCGCGCATGAACGACCTGAAGATCTTCAGTGGCCCCGCCAATCCTGCGCTCACGCAGGACATGTGTCGCTACCTGAATCTTCCGCTGGGGAAGATCTCGCTCGGGCGATTTCCCGACGGTGAGATCTCCTGCAAGATCGACGAGGACGTCCGTGGTCGCGACGTCTTCATCGTCCAGTCGACCTGCCCGCCGGTGAACGAGCACCTGATGGAGCTGCTCGTCATGATCGACAGCTTCAAGCGGGCAAGCGCCTTTCGCATCACGGCCGTCATTCCGTACTTCGGCTACGCGAGGCAGGACCGCAAGGACTCTGGTCGCGTCCCGATCACGGCGAAGCTGGTGGCCAACCTCATCACGCGGGCGGGCGCCGACCGCGTGCTCGCGATGGACCTCCACGCCGCCCAGATCCAGGGTTTCTTCGACGTGCCCGTCGATCACCTGTACGCGGCGCCCGTGCTGAACCATTACGTGCAGACGCTCGATCTGCCCCCCGACGACCTGGTGGTGGTGAGCGCCGACGAAGGCGGCATCAAGCGCGCGCTCGGCCATGCCAACCGGATCGGCGCACCGCTCGCGATCATCGACAAGCGGCGTCTCTCGGCCGACACCACGAAGAGCGCGAACATCATCGGGGCGAGCGTGACCGGCAAGACGGCGCTCATGTTCGACGACATGATCAGCACCGCCGGCTCGATCTGCGGCGCGGCGGACGTGCTCCACCAGCACGGGGCGAAGGCGATCTATGCCGCCGCGACGCACGGCCTGCTCGTCGGTCCGGCGATCGAGCGGCTCAAGAACGCGCCGTTCAAGGGGATCGTCATCACCGACTCGATCCCGCTCACGCCCGGCAAAATGCTGCAGAACATCACGGTGCTCTCGGTCGCCGGCCTGCTCGGGCAGGCGATCAAGCGGATTCACCGCAACGAGTCGGTGAGCATGATGTTCCAGTGATCGGCTCGTGGCGTTGGCCGCGGGGCGGATCCGAGGGAAGGGTGTCTCGTGGCCCAGGCGGCTCGATGCCCCTGGCGGGAGACCGGCCTTGTCGCCCCGGGCCGGCAGGAGCGACTTGCGGCCCAGCCGGCCCATGGCACAATGCTGGATTCGCCAGACGCTCCCGGCATCGTGCACGGCGTCGGCGGCATGCAGCGTGGAGATCGATGATGACGGATACGCTCGACGTCGTGGCCCGCAAGGAGTCCGGTAGCCGCCACTGCCGTCGCCTGCGTCGCGAGGGCATGGTGCCCGCCATCCTCTACGGGCATGGCGGGGCGTGTGTCGAGTTGGCCGCGTCGAGGGAGGCTGTGGAGGCGGTGATTCGCCACGGCAGCCGCCTCGTGGAGCTCCGCGGTGCGGTCAAGGAAAGCGCGGTGGTGCGCGAACTGCAGTGGGACGCGATGGGGTCGGAGCCGATCCACCTCGACCTGCTGCGGGTCAGCAAGACCGACCGCGTGCGGGTGAAGGTGCCCGTCGACATGAAGGGTGAATGCCCGGGCCAGCGTGGCGGTGGCGTCGTGACGCTCGTGCTCCACGAGATCGAGCTCGAGTGCACGGCCGATTCGATCCCGGATCGCGTGCACGTGGCGATCGGTGCTCTGGAGCTGGGGCATGCCATCAAGGTGCGCGACCTCGATCTGCCGCGTGGTGTGCGGGCGCTGCCGGATCCGGAGGATGCGGTCGTCACCTGCGCACTGCCCGGACGCCGCGCTGCGGCGGGTGATGAGCCGGCTGCCGTCACCGCCGAGCCAGAGGTGATCGGTCGGAAGTCCGGCGAGGAAGCGGAGGCTGCGGAGAAGGACGAATGAACGGCGGAGCCCGGCGGCATGCCAACGGGATCGTCGCGTGTTCGTCGCTGTCGCGGGAATCGCCCCATGTCGCTCGTTGGCATCGCCCCGCGGTGTTCGTGTCGCCGTGAAACTGCTCGTCGGACTCGGAAATCCGGGCTCGGCGTACGACTCCACGAGGCACAACGTCGGCTTCGACGTCCTGGAGAGGCTCGCGCGGCGGGCCGGATCGCCCGGGCGAAGAGCACGGTTTCAGGGAGAGGTCGCGCAGGTTTCGCTGCGGGGCTGCCCGGTCCTGTTGGTGTGGCCGTTGACCTGGATGAACCTGAGCGGATCGTGCGTCGTCGCGGCCCGCGACTTCTACAAGATCGACTCCTCGGACGTGCTGGTGATCTGTGACGACTTCAACCTGCGAAGCGGGACGATCCGGATGCGGCCCGGAGGCTCCGCCGGTGGGCAGAACGGCCTCGCGGACGTCCTCCGCCGACTCGGCACGAGCGATGTTCCGCGGCTGCGAATCGGCATCGGTCCTGTTCCTCCCGGCTGGAAGTCGGCGGATTATGTCCTCGGCAAACTGTCGAGGGATGAACGAGAGGCCCTCGAACCGGTGCTCGAACGGGCCGCCGACGCCGCCGAGGAATGGGTGTCGGTCGGTATCCAGTCCGCCATGAATCGGTACAACTGAACACCCCGAGGTCGGTCGTCCAAGAGACCCGGCCTCTCGAAAATACGTCGCGATTCCCATCCACCCCACCCACACGCATCCCACCTCAGGAGTACGAGCACGATGGCGGTCTACGAGGGCATGTTCATTCTCGATCAGGGCAAGTATTCCCGAGACCCGGGGGCGGTCGCCCAGCAAATCGCCACCCTCGTCGAGCAGGCGAACGGCACGATGCTCGCCGCCCGGCTCTGGGACGAGCGCAAGCTCGCGTACCCGATCAAGGGCCACAAGAAGGGCGTCTACTGGCTGACCTACTTCCGCATGCCGGGCGAGCAGCTCGTCGGCCTCGAGCGGCAGTGCCTGCTCACGGAGGAGATCCTGCGGAGCCTGATCCTGCGGGTCGACGACCGGATCGCCGACGCACTCGTCCAGCACGCGCTCGCCGGTGATGCCGGCCAGCGTCGGACGGATGCGGCGCCCGGCCCGCGGGCCGGTGCGACCTCTTCCGGACGCCCGTCGCCGGTCGGCACATGAGGACGGACGGCCGCGGCCGCGCGGGTCCGAGGTCATGCGGGGCGACCGGCGGGGGTTGCGGCCCCCGGTTGGAGGTTCTATGATCGATGAGTGTACAGATGTTCAATCCCTGAGGCTTCGAGACGTGGAGGAGGTTCCATGGCCAGCTACAATCGAGTCATCCTGCTGGGAAATGTCACGCGGGATCCCGAGCTGCGTTACATCGCCAGCGGCAGCGCGGTGACGGAAATCGGTCTGGCGGTCAACGACCGGCGGAAGACGGCATCTGGTGAGTGGGTGGAGGAGACGACGTTCGTCGACGTCACGCTCTGGGGCCGGACGGCCGAGATCGCGGGCGAGTACGTCACGAAGGGGTCGCCGCTGCTGATCGAGGGCCGGCTGAAGCTCGACACCTGGGAGAAGGACGGCAAGAAAAACTCGAAGCTTCGCGTCGTCTGCGACCGCATGCAGCTGCTCGGTTCGCGGTCCGGTGACGCCGGGCGAGGGCCGAAGTCACGGGTCTCGGCCGGACGTGGGGCCGCACAGGCGGGGGGAGATGAGTTCGATCAGTCGTCCGGATACGATGATGGCCCGAGCGGCGGGCCCGTCGCGGACGACGACATTCCATTTTGAGGCGGGATCGCGGGAAATCAGGAGGCAGATGCATGCCCACGAAGGAAATGCCGGTCATTGACGCAGGGGGACGGCGCCTGCCGTACGGGAAACGGGGCGGGATCGAG
>DNLZ01000026.1:0-5526 GCA_003488325.1 Planctomycetaceae bacterium | reverse complement strand
GTCAATTTCCTGCTTCCGCAGGGGCTGGCGACGGTCGCCACCGAGCACCACAAGCGGATGGTGGAGAAGCATCGCGCGAAGCTCGCGGAGATCGCGCGGGAGCGGCTGGCCGGATTGCGGAGCCTGCTGGCCGAACTCGTGCGCACGAGCGTCACGATCGAGGCGAATGCCAACGACGAAGGGCATCTGTACGGCTCTGTCGGGGCCGTCGACATCGCCCGCTCACTCAAACAGCAGGATCTGACCGTCACGCCCGAGCAGATCATTCTCCAAGGGCCGCTGAAGGAGGTCGGTCTCTACACCGTGCAGGTCCGACTTGCCGCGGAGGTGGAGGGAGATCTGAAGGTGTGGGTGGTGCCGACCAGCGGTGGTGACGCTGGCAAGTGATCTGCCGCGGCGGATCGCGATGACCGGCGGCGGGCCGGCGATCATCCTGCGTCGAGCCAGTCCGTTGCGGCAGACGAGTCGTCGTTCCGAGGCAGGGAGGCCTGTAGAAGATGGTCGCATCCCGTGGGCGTGAGTCGCGCGACGAGGGAGGGCTCAGGCGCGACGGGCGGCGCGGTGGTCCGTCCACGTCGCTCGAGGATCGCGATCGCCCGGCGAACGTCGACGCCGAGCGGGCGGTGCTCGGCAGCATCCTGCTCAAGCCGGACGTCTGCGACGACGTGTCGCTCCTCGTGCGGCCGGAGGATTTCTCGGACGAGGCACATCAGCTCCTCTACCGCAATCTTCTGGAGTTGCACGAGGGGGGCAAACGGGTCGACGTGACGATCGTCCTCGAGAAGCTGCGTGGCAAGGGCGACCTCGAGCGGGTCGGCGGAGCGAGGGCCCTCGCCGATGTCGTGCAGGCCGTGCCGCATGCGGCCCACGCCTCGCACTACGCGGCCATCGTCCGTGACAAGGCCGTGCTTCGATCCCTCATCGACGCCGGCACGGAAATCCTCCGCGACGCGTACGACTCGAGCGACGAGCCGCGGCAGCTCCTGTCGAGGGCCGAGGAGCGTATTTTCTCGATCCTCGAGCGTCGCAGCAATGCCGACGCCAAGCCGATCCATTCGGTGCTCGAGGAGGTGCTCATGCGGATGGACGCCCGCATGCAGCACGAGCATGCGATCGGCGGCGTCGAGACGGGATTCACCGATCTCGATTCGCTGTGCGGGGGGCTGCACAACTCGGAGCTCATCATCCTCGCGGCCCGGCCGAGCATGGGGAAGACGGCCTTCGCGATGAACATCGCCGAGCATGTCGCGATCAACCTGCAGTTGCCGGTGCTCTTCGTGAGCCTGGAAATGGCCTGCATGGAACTCGCCGATCGGCTGCTCTGCTCGGCGGCGCAGGTCAATGGCCATCGCCTGCGAAACGGCACGATCTCGCAGGAGGATCGACGCCGGCTCGTGCAGAAATCGGACGAGATCGGGTCGGCGCCGCTCTACATCGACGACACTCCGGGCCGGACGCTCACGGAAATCGCTGCGGTCGCGCGGCGGCTCAAACGTCGCCAGGGCCTCGCGCTCGTGGTGATCGACTACCTGCAGCTGATCGAGCCCGACAATCCCCGCGACCCGCGGCAGGAGCAGGTGGCCCGGATCGCCCGGCGTCTGAAAATGATGTCGCGAGAACTCGAAATTCCCGTGGTCTGTCTCGCCCAGCTCAACCGCCAGGCGGAGGTGTCGCGGGACAACCGGCCGCGGCTGCACCATCTGCGTGAGTCGGGTGCGATCGAGCAGGACGCCGACGTCGTGATGTTCGTGCACCGCGAGGAGTACTACCAGACCACCGACGAGGATCGGGAACGCGTCAAGGGCGCTGCCGAGATCATCATCGCGAAACAGCGGAATGGCCCGGTCGGCGACGTGCGGCTGCTGTGGCAGCACGACTACACGCGATTCGTGAATCTCGAGCATCGGCCGTATGACGAGTTCGAGTCGTTCTCGACGTTCTGAGACGGCGGGCCCCGACGGCGAACGGCGGCCCGCACGCGTGCGCGTGCGGGCCCGCGTCTGATACACTCCGCTCTGCATGGGGTCGGATGCGTGCGAGAGGTCGGCGGTGCTGGCACGGGGTGGTCGTGCCCCGCGGCCCTGTCTCGCGCGTCGAACGGCGGCTCCGGGGCCTCGCGTGGGACTGTGACATGCAGACATCGGTCGAGACCGGGCGTCATCCGGCGAATCCTGCGGTCGACGCGTCACTCGACCGGCTCGCCCGCGTGGCGGCCGGTATGGACTTCGAGTCGGAGGTGCACGACGGTGTCCGTCGCGAGGTTCCGGTTCTCGAGATCGACCGGTTCAACCTGTGGTACGGCGCGAAGCAGGCGCTTCATCGGATCACGATGCCGGTGCCGCACGGGAAGGTGACGGCGCTGGTGGGTCCGAGCGGCTGCGGCAAGTCGACGCTGCTCCGCAGCGTCAACAGGCTCAACGACCTCGTTCAGAGTGTCCGCATCACGGGCGACATGCGGTTGTCCGGAGACTCGATCTACGACCCACGCATGGACGTGATCGCGCTGCGCAAGAGGATGGGGATGGTCTTCCAGAAGCCCAATCCGTTCCCGATGAGCATCTACGAGAATGTCGTCTACTCCCTGAGAATCGACGGCGAGAGCGCCCGTGGGATCCTGGACGAGGTGTGCGAGGCGAGCCTGCGGGGCGCGGCATTGTGGGACGAGGTCAAGGATCGGCTTCACGAGAGCGCCCTCGGGCTCTCGGGCGGCCAGCAGCAGCGACTCTGCATCGCCCGCGCCATCGCGGCGGAACCGGAGGTCCTGCTCCTCGACGAGCCCTGCAGCGCGCTCGACCCGATCGCCACCGGCAAGGTCGAGGATCTCATCCAGGAGCTGCGCGGCCGCTATTCGGTGCTCATCGTGACGCACAACATGCAGCAGGCGAGTCGCACGAGTGACTACACCGCCTTCATGTACCTGGGACGGCTCATCGAGTACGGCCCGACCACCGAGATCTTCACGAAGCCGATCCTGCGGGAGACCGAGGCGTACGTGACGGGACGCTTCGGATGAGCCGCGCCGGAGACCGGGAATGACCAGGCACATCGAGAGGCAGATCGACCAGCTCAAGGAGCGCATTCTCCACGTGGGCACCCTCGTCGAGGAGGCGATCTCGAAATCGATCACCGCGCTCATCAATCGTGACGCGAGTCTGGCCCAGCGCGTCATGGCCAGTGACGAGGAGATCGATCGCATGGAGGTCGAGGTGGAGGAGGAGTGCCTCAAGATCCTCGCGCTCTACCAGCCCGTCGCCGCCGACCTCCGCTTCGTCGTCGCCGTCCTGAAGATCAACAACGACCTCGAGCGGATGGGGGATCTCGCGAAGAACATCGCCAAGCGGGTGTCGCAGTTGGCGGCGGGGCGACCCTGCCCGCTGCCGCCAGAGATCCGCACGATGGCGATGCAGACGCAGGAGATGGTCAAGCAGTCGCTCGATGCGGTGGTCAACGCCGATCCGGCCCTCGCGCGCCAGGTCCGCGAGGAGGACGACGCGGTCGATGCGGCCCGACAGAAGATCCGCAGGCGCGTGATGCAGACGCTCCAGGAGGGCACCGACGACGTGGAAAGCCTGCTGCGCATGAACTCGGTGTCGAAGCACATCGAGCGGATCGCCGACATGGCGACGAACGTCGCGGAGGACGTCATCTACATGGTCGAGGGCGAGATCGTGCGCCATCGAGCGAGCGACTGAGGTTCGTCCGACCCCTCGCCAGCGGCAGCGGAGCACGTGTCCCGCCGGCGTCCGTGGGCGAAAATGCACGGCCCGGCGGCGTTCACCCACGGTCCGGTCCCGTGGTACCCTTTTCCTGCGGCGGACGGGGTCGCTCCACGACCGCCGCCGCCCGACGAGGAGACCACCCGGATGACCCAGACCGCCACGTGCCCGCCACCGGGACGCATCGGCGCTCCTCGGCGATCGGGCCGGTTCGTCGTGGTGGCGGCGGGGTGCGTCGCGGCCGTGGCGTGGGGGGGTGCCATCCGCGCCGAGGATGACGTGCTCGTGACGATCCGCGGGCCGCTCGTCGGTCGCGTGGGCGAGAAGGTGAGTTTCGATGTCGAGCTCGTGAATCGTTCGGGACGCGCCCTCGAAAAGCTGCGCGTCATCGATTATTTCGACGCGGGCTTCAAGCACGAGGCATCGCAGAGCCCGATCGAACAGAAGGGCACCATCGATCTGGCCGTCGGCACCGCTCGACGGGTGACGCTGGAGTTCATCCTCGCTGAGCCCGGACGCCAGTGTCATCGGGTCGAGATCCTCGATCCCTCGCAACGGTTCGTCGGGGGAGCGACCGAGTGCGTCCAGGTCACGCCGGCCGTGCCGACGATCGCCCAGCAGCCGAGCCAGCCACCGAGCGCGCCGGCGACATCCGTCCCCGCGCCGACGCAGATCGCTCCTCCTCCGGCGGTCGTGGTGCCGTCCCCCGCGTCCACCGCCGCGCCGCTGGCCACCGCCGCGGCGAGCACGTCGCCGATTACGCCTCCGGCGAGCCCCTCGCTCGCCCTTGATCTGACGGGGCCGGTCGAGGTCCTGTCGGATGGCGTCGCGGCCTTCGTGGCAACGGTTCGCAACACCGGCAACGGCGCATCGGCGGCCACCTCGCTGTCCTTCGGATGGGAGGGCGGATTCACGCCCCTCGAGGCGTCGGACGGCTATGAGCTCGGCCAGTCGAAGGTGTCGTGGAAGCTGCCCGCGATCGAGCCCGGAGCCCGACTGGAGCGGCAGATCAACCTCCGGGCGGTGGCGCCCGCGGACGCGTACAGCGATTCGGCGCCCACGCGGTCGTGCATCCGGGCCGAACTCGGCGGTCAGGGCGGCGGTGTCGTGGTCGGGGACATGGAATGCGTGCAGATCCGCTCCACGCGGAGTCGGCCGCGCCGCCGGTCGCCCGTCGAGGCGGGCCTGCGACTGTCGTTGGCCGATCTCGACGACCCGGTGCTGTTGGGCGATGCCACGACGCTCGTGTGCACCGTATTCAACGATGGCAGTGCACCCTCCGGACCGCTCAACATCGTCGTTGACCTGCCGCAGGGAGCGCGTCTGGTCGGCGATGCCCGCATCCGCGTCGACAGCGGACGGGTGTACCTCGACGCGGTGGACGTCCCGGCCGGGAGCCAGCGATCGTTCGAGATCGCATACACGCTGCCGGCGGCGGGCCGCGGGACCGCGCGGGTGTCGCTTTCCGGCGCCCAGCTCGATGGCAGTCTCGATCGCAGTTGCGAGACGCTCTTTTTCGGTCCCTGAACGAACCGGGGCCGGCCGTCCTGAACCGGGACCCTTGAACCGGTCGTCTTGGGCCCACAGAACCTGGCGGTTCGGGCCGCATCGCTGCCCTCGGCAGGCCGCCCCGGGGATGTCCGCGAGGTTTGCCTCGTTCACCCCACCTGCCTTCCTGGTACGGCGACGGGGGGCGCCGTACCTCGACGGTCG
Organism: Planctomycetaceae bacterium; assembly: GCA_003488325.1. GTDB lineage: Bacteria > Planctomycetota > Planctomycetia > Pirellulales > UBA1268 > QWPN01. Next base: position 97 of record DNLZ01000026.1, on the reverse strand, counting down.
ATGCAGAGGATGTGGGCGGGTTTCGGGATGGGAACGATGATCGTCATCTGTGCGAACTGGGCGATCCACGACGGGACGTTCGGGGGCCGGGCGGCCA
>DNLZ01000445.1:1038-2776 GCA_003488325.1 Planctomycetaceae bacterium | reverse complement strand
AAGCCGAGTTCGCGGCGGTCCTTCGCGGCGAGCATGGCGTTGGCCTCCGCGGCCGGGATCTCGCGGATGAAGAGATTCCTGAAGAACAGTTCATTGCCATGGTTCTGCAGTTCGATCTGGCCGCGGGGGTCGATCGGCAGGCCCCGCTCCCAGATGTTTTCCATCACCACGTCGTCCACGACCGTGCGGCCGTTGAGCACGACCGTGGCCCGCTCGCCCACCATGCGGATGAAGAAGGTGTTCCATTCACCCACGGGCCGGTCGGCCTTCGCGGAGGGGAAGCGCGGATGGACGCGGTTGTTCCAGAAGGCGCCCGAGCCGTTTTCGGCCCCGTGCTTGAAGTAGTCGGCGTGGGCCGTGTCCCAGATCTGCACCTGCGGGCTGCCGCGCAGGTAGATCCCGCTGTCGCCGCCGGCGTGGATCTTCCAGTCGACGTACAGCTCGAAGTCGCCGTAATCCTTCGCGGTGCACAGGCTCTGCCCCTTGCCGTCGAACCGCAGGGCGCCATCCACGACGCTCCAATGCTCGCGCATGCTCGCGTCGGCCTCGGTCTGTGCCGCGGTGAGCGCCTCGGCCGACATCGCCCTCCGCGTCTTCGGGTTGCCCACGAGCCCCTTCCAGCCGGTGAGGTCCCTGCCATTGAAGAGCGACTCGAATCCCGCCGCCTTCTGCATCACGCTCGCGAGCGTCACGTCCGCGCCCCCCGCGCGCTTGCTCTCGTCGGCGGCCTCCATAAAGGCGTAGATCTCGAGCGTCTCGTCCGGGCTCACCGGGGCGATGCCCGTCCGGAAGAACCTCACGATCTCCACGACGAGCGGCCGGTAGCCGTCCGATCCACCGACGGCCGCCTCGCCCTTCTGGCCGCGGGCGGTCCCGCCGTAGCCCTTGGCCTCGCGAAACGTGCCGGTGCGGCCGTCCGACCAGGTCCCGTGCACCACGATGGCTCCATCCTCGGCCGTGCGGCGCACCGACTGGCAGCCCGAGCCGAGCACGGTGAACAGCGATTCGACGCCGTGGATGCCGTACCAGAACAGATCGGGATGGTTGGGCTCGAGGCTCGCGGGGCTCGTCGTCTCGCACGACTGCACGCGGCCGAGCGAGCCCGCCCGCACCTGCTGCGTCGTGGAGCCGTAGCGCAGGGAGGACGACGAGAACACCGGCACCCCGGCGAGGACCGCCTCGCGGTAGATCGTCACGGCGTCGGCGAGCGAGCCCGCCACCGGCTTGTCGATGAAGACCGGCTTGCCGGCGGCGAACACGGGGCGGACCTGTTCGAGGTGCGGGCGGCCGTCGTTGGTCTCGAGCAGCACGGCATCGACCTGCCCCAGCAGCTCGTCGATCGAGCCGACGATCTTCACGCCCAGTTTCTGGATCTCCTCCGTGTAGGCGGGCACGCGCGACACGCTGCTCTGGATGTCGCGGCTGCCCTGGGGATACGCCGCGACGACCGGGCAGCCGGCGAGCTCCGGCGGGGCGGCCGGATCGTTGAGCAGCTTCGTGAAGGCGATGGCGTGCGACGTGTCGAGGCCGATGATCCCCACGCGGATCGGCTCGACGGCCGCCGCCGGCGCGAGCGTCGCCGCGACCACGAGGACGGAGAGGCCACGGAGGAGGGCGCGGCGGCGAACCATCGGGTGGGCTCCTTGCGGGGCGGCGTCGGCGGTGCATCCGACGGGACCGCGCCGCCGGTGAAGCGGCATTGGAACGCCACGCCACGCCTCGGTAAACCCGCGCGGGC
>DNLZ01000445.1:0-705 GCA_003488325.1 Planctomycetaceae bacterium | reverse complement strand
GGATTCGTCCGGCCGCGGCTACCGCGACTTCTTCGCCGCGGCCTTCCGCTTCCCGGCAGGTTTCGTCGCCTTCACGGCGACCGGTCGGCCGCGTACGCGCGCCGCGTCGCGGCCGTCGACGAGCACCTCGATCTGACCGTTCTCCACGCGGTAGAGCCAGCCGTGGATCCGCGGAAGCGTCCCGTGCTCGTGCCTGTTTCTGATCAGGGCCAGATTGCGGAGGTGCTTGATCTGCAGCTTGACGTTCTCGGCGGTGAGGATCGCCAGCTTCTCGTCACGGGTGAGGTTGCGTCCGGCGGCGATCCGGTCGGCCGACTCCTTCGCGCCGGTCGAGATGCAGAGCCAGTCGGCGATGTAGTTTTCGTGCACGCCGTCCTCGATGGCCGCGATGCCGCCGCAACGCGTATGGCCGCAGACGATGATGTCCTCGATCTTGAGGTGGACGACCGCGTACTCGAGGATCGACGCGATGTTCACGTCGTTGAAGGCGACGATGTTGGCGATGTTGCGATGCACGAACATCGTGCCCGGCTTCGACGCGGTGATCACGTCCTCGCTCACGCGTGAGTCGGAGCATCCGATCCAGAGGACCTTCGGCGACTGCCGTGCCGCGATCGACCGGTAGTACGCCTCGTTCGGGCGGAATTCCCCGGTGACGAACCGGGCGTTGCCTTCGAGCAGTTCGTTGATCATGGAATGCTTCCT
>DNLZ01000214.1:2957-3962 GCA_003488325.1 Planctomycetaceae bacterium | reverse complement strand
GGCGAGGATCTCGTCCTTGCTGAAGAAGCCGGCGAAGGGCGCCACCCCGGCGAGGGCGAGCGAGCCGATGAGGAACGTGGCGGCGGTGATCGGCATGACGCGCCGCAGGCCGCCGAAGCGACGCATGTCGATCACGCCGCCCATCGCGTGCATGACCGATCCGGCGCCGAGGAAGAGCAGCGCCTTGAAGCAGGCGTGGGTGACGAGGTGGAAGATGGCCGCGGTGAAGCCGAGCAGCGTGCCGGTGCCGAGGCTCGCGAACATGTAGCCGAGCTGGCTGATCGTCGAATACGCGAGCACCCGCTTGAGGTCGTTCTGCATCGTGCCGATGAGCGCGGCGAAGAGCGCCGTCGTCGCGCCGACGACGGACACGAGGGCGAGCGCGCCGGGGCAGGCGACGAAGAGCGGCGCGCACCGAGCCACGAGGTAGATGCCTGCGGTCACCATCGTGGCGGCGTGGATGAGGGCGCTGGCGGGCGTGGGGCCCTCCATCGCGTCGGGCAGCCAGACGTGGAGCGGCAGCTGGGCGCTCTTGCCGCACGCGGCCAGGAGGAGCAGCAGGCAGATCGCCGTGCCGACGGCCCCGCCGACGATTCCGGCCGCATCGCCGAGCCGCTCCTGCCCGAGGATTCCCGCGGAGACGAGCGTGCCGTCGGGGGCGAACGTGTCGTGGAAGTCGAGCGTGCCGTAGGTGAGCCAGAGCAGGAAGACGGCGACGGCCAGTCCGAAGTCGCCGATGCGGTTGACGAGGAAGGCCTTCTTCGCGGCTCGCGCCGCCTCGGGCTTCGCGAACCAGAATCCGATGAGCAGGTAGGAGCAGGCGCCCACCGCCTCCCAGAAGACGTAGACGAGCAGGAAGTTGCTCGCGGCGACGAGCATCGACATCGAAAAGACGAATGCCGCGACGAGCGCGAAGAACCGCGGATACCCCGGGTCGTCGTGCATGTAGCCGATCGAATAGACGGCCACGAGGAGGCCGATGGACGTGATGACGACGAGCAGGGT
>DNLZ01000214.1:0-2578 GCA_003488325.1 Planctomycetaceae bacterium | reverse complement strand
GTCGCGCCGTCGGGCGTCACCGCGGTGGTCACCTGCGCGGTGCCGCCCGATGAGGCGGCGTCGATGCCGGCCCACTCCCAGAGCGTGGTGGTCATCTCCACGGGTCGCGAAGGGCCGTGGCCGTCAGCGGTCCCGCGGTCGAGACCGAGGAGCAGGAGGATCGCCACGGCCGCCGCACCCGCGATGCCCGCGACCGCAGGGAGGTGGGCCCGCGGGCCGAGCCGCCTGCCGAGCACGACCGTGGCGATCGCTCCGGCCAGAGGCAGGAGCGGCACGAGCACGAGCAGGGTGGCGGCGGACGAGGGCATGGTGGTGGCTGAAGACGGGGCGTGACGAGTCGGTCAGACGTGCTCGCGGTGGAGGACCTCGTCCTCGTCCTGCTCCGGAAGCACGCCGGCGGGCGTGAGCCTCGGGAAGCGGGGCGCGACGGTGTCGGGCGCTGGCAGGCCGTGGTCGATGACGCGAGGCAGGTTGGATTCACGCAGCGACTGCCAGGCGGCCGCGTCGAGCCGACCCGTCCGCGCGAACGCCTGCAACACGATGACCAGGGCGATCGCGGCCTCGCAGGCCGCCACGGTGAGCACGAAGATGACGAGCATCTGCCCGCCCCAGTCGCCGTGCTGGCGGCTCCAGGCCACGAGGCTCACGGCGATTCCCTGCAGCATGAGTTCGGCGCAGAGGAACATCACGATGAGGTTGCGCCGGGCGAGGATGCCCACCAGGCCGAGGGCGAAGAGGATCGCCCCCACGATCAGGCCGTCGTGCACGAGCGGGAGCAGCGTCATGCCGTGGCCCTCCCGTCGGCCGAGGGATCCTCGACCGACGCGCCGCGCGACACCATCGCGATCGAGCCGACGAGCGCCACCAGCAGCAGCACGCCTGCCGCCTCCACGGCGAGCAGGTGGCGGCCGAAGAGCTCCGCGCCCAGCCGGGCGACGTGGTCGGTCGCGAACGGATCACCCGGATCGGCGGCCGCGGGGGCCGCGTCGGTCGTGCCGCCCGTAACCGCGGCGGTGCGTGACGGCACCTGGCAGCACGCGGGCGGCTCTCCGGAGAGCCGCCCGATCGAGAGCGTGAGGAGTCCCAGGAGCACGGCACCGGCGAGCGCCGAGAGGAGCGGTTCGTTCGACACGCGGTCGTAGGGTGCGAGGCCGGCCGGCTGCGCGAGCATGAGCACGAAGAGGAACATGACGAGGATCGCGCCGGCGTAGACGACGATCGTCGCCACGCCGAGAAACTGGGCCCCGAGGACCAGGAGCACACCGGCGACGCCGGCGAGCGCGAGTGCGAACCAGATCGCCGCGTAGACGGGAGATCGGGAGACGATCGTCGCCGCCGCCGACACGACCGCCACGCCCGACACGACGAGGAACACACCCTCCTCACCGAGCCCGCCGAGCCGCCTGCCGGACAGAGCGAGACCCGCGAGCGCCGCGACGCCGAGCGCGGCCCCGATCCAGCGGATGCGACGGTCTCCGCCCAGCGCGTTGCCCGGCAGCAGGAGCCAGAGGCTCGCCGCGGCGGCGGCCACGGCGCCCGCGAGCAGGAGACCGGGAGGAGGGAACGCGGCGGCGAGGCTCACAGCGTGCCTCCCAGCGAGGCCGACTTCATCGGCTCCGCGTCCTTCGTCATGTCGTAGACGCTGAGGAGCTTCTCCTTGTCGAAGATCATCTCCTCGCGGCTTTTGCCGGTGAGATCGAGAAGGCTCGTCAGTTCGATCGCATCGACCGGACAGGCCTCCTCGCACATCCCGCAAAAGATGCACCGCAGCTCGTCGATCTGGAAGCTTTCCGGATACTTCTCGCGGTCGGGCCACGGGCTCTCCGTGGCCACGATGTCGATGCAGTGGGCCGGGCAGGCGGTCGCGCAGAGGAAGCAGGCGACGCACTTGACGCGGCCCTCCGGATCCCGGTTGAGACGGTGCACGCCGCGGTAGATGAGTGGATTGCCGACGGTCGGTCGCTGCTCGGGAAAGCTCACCGTGACCTTCGGGCTGACCAGGTGCCGGGCGGTGACCGTGAGGCCCTGGATGAAGAGCGGCAGATAGAGCCGCTCCGCAAGCCCCAGCGGCTTCTCCTCGAGCCAGGTGATGGACGGGTCGGTGGGCTTCATCGCGTCAGACCTCCACGAACGTGCGGTCGCCGACGGCGTCGGCCACGACAAGGTCCCGCAGCTCGTGCTCCGAGTCGAGCGGCCCGCGGGTCAGGATCGGCGTGTTGTCGGTGCCCGACGGCGTGAGCAGGCCGGCGGCGATCCAGCCCAGAAAGAACACGCCCCACGGGATCAGCACCGCCACCCAGCCGGCGGCGGAACCGCCGAGGGCCGCGACGAGCTGCGGCCGGAACTCCTCGACGGCCGCGACCGTGACGAGGTTCACGAGACCCAGCGGCAGCATCACCTTCCACGCGAGATTCATCAGCTGATCGAACCGGAATCGCGGCCAGCTCCAGCGGACGAGCATGAAGAAGAGGATGACGCCCAGGATCTTGGCCGAGAGCACCCCGAAGCGCACGAGCGCCCCGATCCACGTCACCTCCTGCGACGAACCGGTCACGCCCCAGAGGTGCCAGCCGCCCAG
>DNLZ01000140.1:2514-5057 GCA_003488325.1 Planctomycetaceae bacterium | reverse complement strand
GAGACTTTTGCCGCCCCCAAGCCGGCGACACACGTATCTTGGGTGCGCTCGAGCCGGCGTCGGCGGTCGCGCCGGATGAACGCGGGCCAGTCCGCCCTGCGGCCGCACGGGGCACCGGCTTTGACGCCACCCCGCCGGTTTTTTACAGTCTCGACACGAGATCCAGTCACGCGTGGAACCCACAGCCCATGGGCGGCATCAGCAACCGGATGAAGGAAGTGAAGCGGCGTCGTCACCGCCGCCAGAAGCTCACGAAGTTTCAGTCGAAGCTCAAGAAGGCGACCACGAGCGAGAAGCTCGCGATGGCCGAGAAGCTCAGAAAGCTCACGCCCGGCTGCGACCTGCTCATCGAGCGGATGGGTCTCGTGGACCGCAAGCGCTGAACGCGGTCCGCGGGTCGTCCCCTGCCCCGCGCCGCTCGCGGCCGCGGGTCACGCGGCGGCCCGGAACACGTCGCGGCCTCAGGCCGCCTTCGTGAACGTGAAGCCGTCCTGCAGGAAGTCGATGCGCACGGCGCTTCCTTCCGGAAAGGCCCCCGAAAGGAGTTCCCGGGCCAGCGCGTTTTGCAGCTGCTGCTGGATCACCCGCTTGAGCGGCCGCGCACCGTAGACCGGGTCGTACCCGAGCCGCGCCACCTCGTCCACGGTCGCCGCCGTGAAGTCGAGCGTGATGCCCGCCTTGGCCGCCTGGGTGACGAGTCGGCGCAGCTGGATCTCGACGATCCGGTGAATGTGCTTCTGGTCGAGCGGGTGGAAGATGATCGTCTCGTCGATCCGGTTGAGGAACTCGGGGAGGAAGCGGGCCGAGAGCGCGTCCTTCACGGCGTCCCGCATCTCCTGCTCGCCGCCCCCCTCCTTCGTGATCTCCTGGATGATCTGGCTGCCGACGTTGCTCGTCATGACGACGATCGTGTTCGTGAAGTCCACGGTGTGGCCGAGGCTGTCGGTGAGCCGGCCGTCGTCGAGCACCTGGAGCAGCACGTTGAAGACGTCGCGGTGGGCCTTCTCCATCTCGTCGAGCAGGACGACCGAGTAGGGCCGCCGCCGCACCGCCTCGGTGAGCAGCCCTCCCTCCTCGTAGCCGACGTAGCCAGGCGGTGCGCCGATGAGCCGCGCGACCGTGTGCTTCTCCATGAATTCGCTCATGTCGATCCGCACCATCGCGTTCTCGTCGTCGAAGAGCACCTCGGCGAGCGCCTTGCAGAGTTCCGTCTTGCCGACGCCGGTGGGGCCGAGGAAGAGAAATGAGCCGATGGGCCGATTCGGATCCTGCAGGCCCGCCCGGCTGCGACGGACCGCGTCGCTCACGGCCTCGACCGCCTCGTCCTGGCCGACGACCCGCTGGTGGAGCCGCTCCTCGAGGACGAGGAGCTTGGCCCGCTCGCTCTCCACGAGCCGCGTCACCGGAATGCCGGTCCACGCGCTCACGACCTCGGCGATCTCCTCCGGACCGACCTCACGGCGAAGCAGGCGCTTGGTCGGCTTCCCGACGGTCTCCTTCCCCTCCTTCTCGGTGCCCTCCTGCTCGAGCCGCTGCACGAGCGCCTTGCGCTTCACGTCGAGCTCGTAGAGCCGCTGGTAGAGCGTCTCCTCGACCGGCAGCCCGCCCGACTGCCGCTCCTTGATCTGGGCACCGGCGCGGGCGAACTCGTGCTCCACCTCGTCGAGCTGCTTGCGCAGCTCCTGCACGCTCCCCACGCCGCTCTTCTCCGCCTCCCACTGCTCGCGGAGGCTGGCGAGCTTCCTGCGCAGGTCCGCCGACTCGGCCTCGATCTCGGCGAGCCGCTCGCGGGCGTGCTCCTCGGTCTCCTCGGCGAGCTGGCGGCCGGCGAGCTCGAGCTGCACGAGCCGCCGCTGGACCTCGTCGATCTCGCTCGGCACGCTCTGCAGCTCCATCGCGATCCGGCTCGTCGCCTCGTCCATGAGGTCGATCGCCTTGTCGGGCAGGAAGCGGTCGGCGATGTAGCGGTGGGAGAGTTCGGCGGCCGCGACGAGCGCCGAGTCCTTGATCTTCACCCCCTTGTGGTGCGCCTCGTACCGCGGCTTGAGCCCCCGCAGGATCGCGATCGTGTCCTCGACGCTCGGCTCGCCCACGAAGACGGGCTGGAAGCGCCGCTCGAGGGCGGCGTCCTTCTCGATGTGCTTGCGGTACTCGTCGAGCGTGGTCGCACCGATGCAGCGCAGCTCACCGCGGGCGAGGGCCGGCTTGAGCAGGTTGGCCGCATCGGAGCCCCCCTCGGCGGCGCCCGCGCCGATCACCGTGTGCAGCTCGTCGATGAAGAGGATGACGTTCCCGGCCGCGGCCTCCACCTCGCGGAGGATCGCCTTGAGCCGGTCCTCGAACTCGCCGCGATACTTCGTGCCGGCGATGAGGGCACCGAGGTCGAGTGCGACGACCCGCCGCCCGCGGAGGTTCTCCGGCACGTCCGACTGCACGATCCGCAGCGCGAGCCCCTCCGCGATCGCCGTCTTGCCGACGCCTGGCTCGCCGATGAGCACGGGATTGTTCTTCGTGCGCCGCGACAGCACCTGGATGACCCGGCG
>DNLZ01000140.1:0-2142 GCA_003488325.1 Planctomycetaceae bacterium | reverse complement strand
TCGATGCCGTACTTCTCGAGCGCCTGGAACTTCTCCTCGGGGTTCTGGTCGGTCACCCGGGATTGGCCGCGTACGGCCTGCAGCCCCGCGAGGAGCTCCTTCTCCCGCACGCCCGCGAGCCCGAGCACCGTGTGCGCCTTCGACGGCGTCTTCGCGAGGGCCAGCAGCAGGTGGTCCGTGGAGACGAACTCATCCTTCATGGCGTGCGACTCCGTCGTCGCCGCCTCGAAGACGCGGATCAGCTCCTGGTCGGGCTGGGGCTGGGCCCCGCCCGACACCTTCGGCAGGTGCGCAAGCTCGGCCTCGACGATCCGCTCGAGCTGGCCCCGATCGACGCCGATCTTCTCGAAGAGCGGCCGGACGATCCCCTCGCGCTCGGCGACGAGGGCGTGCAGCAGATGCACGGGCGTCACCTGCGGATTCCCGCGCTGGCCCGCGAGCTCGACGGCGCCCTGCACCGCCTCCTGGGCCTTGATCGTGAACTTGTCGAATCGGAACGGCATCGCTCACGCCTCCGTGTCCCGCGGCTGCCAGCGGTCCGTGGAAAAAGCCGTCCTGGCCCGGTTCCACTCGGGCGACCCCGGAATCAACCAACGGTTCATGGGGTTGCCAATCGCCGCATCCTGCGGCGGGCAACCGAATTCACAGTCCGCTAGCCCTTCACCTCGAACTCCGCGTCGATCGTGTCGTCCGGCCCCTGGCCGGACGCCGCGGCCGCCCCCGCCTCGGGGGCCGTTCCGGCCCGGGCCGCCGACTGCTCGTAGAGCACCTTCGAGAGCCCGTGGCTCGCCTGCTCGAGCGCGTCGTGCGCCGACTGGATCGCGTCGACGTCGTCGCCCCGGGCCGTCTCACGGGCCTTGGCCACCGCCGCCTCCAGCGGCGCCTTGTCGGCCGCCGACAGCCGCGAGTCGTTCTCCTTGACGAGCTTCTCCGTCTGGAAGCAGAGGGCCTCGACGCGGTTGCGGGCCTCGGCCACGCGGGCCTTCTTCTTGTCTTCCTCGGCGTGCTCCTCGGCATCCTTGCGCATCCGGGCGATCTCGGCCTCGTTGAGTCCGCTCGACTGCTCGATCCGCACCGTCTGCTCCTTGTTGGAGCCGAGGTCCTTGGCGCTGACGTTGAGGATCCCGTTGGCGTCGATGTCGAACTTGACCTCGATCTGCGGCGTCCCCCGGGGCGCGGGCGGAATGCCCTCGAGGTTGAACTGGCCGAGAAGCCGGTTGTCGCGGGCCATCGGCCGCTCACCCTGGTAGACGCTCACGGTCACCGCCGTCTGGCCGTCGGCCGCCGTGCTGAAGACCTGCTTCTTGTCGACGGGAATCGTGGTGTTCCGCTCCACGAGCTTCGTGAAGATGCCGCCCTCGGTCTCGATTCCCAGCGACAGGGGCGTGACATCGAGGAGGAGCACGTCCTGCACGTCTCCGCCCAGCACGCCCCCCTGGATCGCCGCCCCGAGCGCGACCACCTCGTCGGGGTTGACGCCCTTGTGGGGCTCCTTGCCGAACAGCTTTCGGACGAGCTCCTGGACCTTGGGAATCCGGGTCGAGCCGCCCACCAGCACCACCTCGTCGATGTCGGCGGGCTTGAGCTTGGCATCCTCCAGCGCCCGCAGGACCGGGCCGCGGCACCGCTCGACGAGGCCGTCGCAGAGCTTCTCGAACTCGGCCCGGGTGATCGTGACCTGCAGGTGCTTGGGGCCGTTGGCATCGGCGGTGATGAAGGGCAGGTTGAGGTCGGTGCTCTGGGCGGTGGAGAGCTCCTTCTTGGCCTTTTCGCAGGCCTCCTGGAGCCGCTGCATCGCCATCGGGTCCTTGCGGAGGTCGATCCCCTGCTCCCGCTGGAACTGGTCGGCGACGTGGTTGATCAGCGCCTGGTCGAAGTCGTCGCCGCCGAGATGCGTGTCGCCGTTGGTGCTCACCACGCGGAACACGCCATCGGCCACCTCCAGCACCGACACGTCGAAGGTGCCGCCGCCGAGGTCGAACACCACGATCTTCTCCTGGGCCTTCTTTTCCAGACCGTAGGCCAGGGCCGCCGCCGTGGGCTCGTTGATGATCCGCATCACCTCGAGCCCCGCGATCTGACCGGCGTCCTTCGTGGCCTGCCGCTGGGCGTCGTTGAAGTAGGCGGGCACGGTGATCACCG
>DNLZ01000146.1 GCA_003488325.1 Planctomycetaceae bacterium | reverse complement strand
TGGCGTGGAATCCTTGGGCCGTGGCGCCGTCGATCGCGTCGGCCTGATCGGGCCGGGATCGGGGACGCGGAACGTGCCGCCGCACAGCGGACAGCGGGCGGGCTCGTTCACGAGGCTCCGGTCCACGCCGACGGTCGCGCGACAGCTCGGGCAGGCGACGGCGAAGGGAGGTGTGTCGATGACGCTCATCCCTCAGCTCCTCCCGGGCTCGGCGTGCGGAGCGATCTCGGCCTCATGCGTGTCGATCCTCCCGAGCAGGCCCGCCGGAATCCGACAGTGGATGATGACGTGATCGTCGGCGAAGTGTCGAGAGAGCACCTCGCCGTGCCGGGCCAGCCAGGCGAGCAGGCGGCCGTTTCCCGGACTCGTGCGGATGTCCACGTCGCGAAAGGCCCGCCCCAGGCAGTCACTCACCGCCCGGGCGAGTGCCGGCAGGCCGTCCCCGGTGCGTGCCGACACGGGGATCGCCCGGGGGTAGCGGTCGAGCACGCGGGCCCGCGCGGCACCGTCCACGAGGGCATCGGCCTTGTTGAGCACGAGGAGCGTGTCCTTTTCGGCGACCGCGAGCTCGTCCAGCACCTGCCGCACCGCGCCGATCTGCATGTCGAGGAGCGGACTCGACGCGTCGGCGACGTGGATGAGCAGATCGGCCCGCCGGGTCTCCTCGAGCGTCGCCTTGAAGCTCGCGATCAGATGGTGCGGGAGGTCGCGGATGAAGCCGACGGTGTCGCTCAGCAGCACGGGCCCCCAGCCGGGGAGCTTCCACCGCCGCGTCCTGGTGTCGAGCGTCGCGAAGAGCTTGTCCGCGGCCAATTCGTCGGCACCCGTCAGCGCATTGAGCAGGGTGCTCTTGCCCGCGTTGGTGTAGCCGACGAGCGAGACGGTGAGGAAGTCGTGCCGCGACTCGACCTGCCGCTCGCGACGGCCGTGGATGGCCAGCACCTCCTGACGCAGGTCGTGAATCCGCTTTTCCACGAGCCGGCGGTCCACTTCCAGCTGCTTCTCGCCCGGCCCGCGCATCCCGATTCCCATCTTGAGCCGGGAGAGATGGGTCCACATGCGCTTCAGTCGCGGCAGTGAATACTCGAGCTGCGCCAGTTCCACGGCGAGTCGGGCCTCGTGCGTGCGGGCACGGGCGGCGAAGATGTCGAGGATCACCTCGGTGCGGTCGAGCACCTTCACCCCGAGCTCGCGCTCGAGGTTGCGGATCTGGGCGGGGGAGAGGTCGTTGTCGAACATGATCACGTCCGCGTCGTGCCGCTCGACGAGGCCGGCGAGTTCGCGGAGCTTCCCCTTGCCGAGATACGTCTTCTGATCCGGACGCTCGCGGCGCTGGGTGAGCTCGGCCACGACCCGCCCCCCGGCGGTTGCGGCGAGGCCGGCGAGCTCCTCGAGCGGATGGTCGGCATTGGCGGGCGGCTCCAGCATCACGCCCACGAGCACGGTGCGCTCGCCCGCCCGTCCCGCCGGCCGATCACCCCCTCCGCCGCGCACCTCGAGGCTCGTCACGGCCTTCACGCATCGTCCTCCGCGTCGAGCCCGGCGGTCTCGTCGTCATCCGCGCACCCGCGTCCCGTCGCCTCGTTCACCGACTCGGCCGCATCGGCGGCGAGGTGCGTGCAGCTCTCCCAGCGTCGGGTGTCGAGCAGGCCGTCGGCCACCGCATCCTTGACGGCGCAGTCGCTCTCGTGCGTGTGCGAGCAGTCGGGGAACCGGCAGCGATTCGCGATCGGCCGCAGATCACGGAACGCGCTGGGCACCTCGGCGGGCACGACCTGCCACAGGGCGAATTGCCGCACGCCGGGCGTGTCGACGAACGATCCCCCGTGACGATGCGGCAGCAGCCGCGCGGTCGTGGTCGTGTGCCGCCCCTTCTCGTTCTCCCTGCTCACGGCGCCCACGGGCAGATCGAGGGCCGGGTCGAGGGCGTTCAAGAGCGACGACTTGCCGACACCGCTCTGACCGACGACCGCCGTCACGCGAGCCTCCAGTTCGGCCGCCAGCCTGCGCATGCCCAGTCCCGTCACCGCGGAGCAGATGATCACCGGATACCCCATCCTCGCATACACCCCGGCGAACGGGACGAGCGACGCGGGATCGACCAGATCCGCCTTGTTCAGGCACACGACGGGACGGATGCCGGACGACTCCGCGCTGACGAGCAGGCGGTCGATGAGCGCGGGCTTCGGCGCGGGCTCGGCGGCACTCGCGACGATGAGCACCTGATCGACGTTGGCGACGATCACGTGCCGACGTCCCCGACTCGCACGGCAGAGGGAGGCCTGACGAGGCTCGATCGATTCGATCACACCCTCGCCGCCGGCATCGGTGACCCGCACCCAGTCTCCGGCGGCGACGGGGTGGCGTTGATCGGTGGCGAGGCTGCGGAGGATGCGACGCATCGAGCAGCGCACGACCGTGCCGTCCCCGCGGGCCACGACGGTCTCCCGACCGTGCACGTGGAGCACGCGGCCGCGCCACGCCGCCGCCGCCGCGGGCTGGATCGAGAGGCCGTCCACCTCGTCCGGAGGGCGCTCTGCGACGACCGTCCGATGCCGTGCCAGCGCACCGCGGCCGGAGAGCCGTTCGTGCAGGTCCTGGTCGGCGAGCCGCTCCGCATCCTGTCGGACCGCACGGGTGAGGTCGCCCTCGCGTCGTCGCGACGAGCGATTGCGCCGGAACTCGACGCGAAACTTGCGAGGCTCTGTCATCCGGGAAAGTGTAGCACCGCCGATCTGCGGACCCGGCGGCATCGCCCGGTCGGCACGCGGGCCGTGCCGCACGTTGCCGCCGCGTCAGCGTCCCGGCGCGTCGTCGTCGGCGGAGTCGCCATCCGTGTGCCACTCGATCTGCTCGGGGCGGGCAGGCTTGCCGCGGCCGTGGGATTCGGACTCCCTTCGCGACTCCAGTCCGGCGGCCTCGAGGAGCGACCGGCTGAGGATTCCCTCGGACGCGGAGCGGGTGGGTGGTGCCCCGGTCGCTCCGAGACGCGAGGGTTCGTAGCACACCTCGAAGGCATGCTTCGCGATCGCGAGCGTGTCGCCCGGGTCGAGTCGTTGCTCGCTGATCCGCGTGCCGTTGACCTTGGTGCCGTTGCTGCTGCCGAGATCCTTGACGAACCAGTACCCGTCGATGAGGTTCAGTTCGCAGTGACGGCTGGAGACGTTGGGGAATCGCAGGACGATGTCGCAACTCTCGCGCCGACCCACGAGCAGGGATGTCTTGAGCAGCGGAATGGGATCGCCACCCCCCTGGGGCACGAGTTCGCCGTGCGCGCCGGACATGATGCGATTCCTCGTGATGTGGAAGTCGTCCGGCGACCGGCCGATCGCCGCCTCTCTTGAGACGGTACGGAGCGCCTTCGACAGGGTCAAGGAAGCGTGCATCGCCCGAGCCGTGCGTCGCCCGGAGGTCGTGCGTCGCCTCGGCCCTGCCGCGACGCCGGTATGATGAAGGCGGCTGGATTGGAGTGGGCCGGGTGATCGCCGGCCGTCGGGCGGGCCACGTCGTGGTCCGGCGGGCGGCGGGAGGAAAGTCCGGGCTCCGCAGGGTGCGATGGTGGGTAACGCCCACCGGCCGCGAGGCCAGGGACAGTGCCACAGAGAACAGACCGCCGTCGGTTCGTGCCCTTCCGGGCATGGCCGGCGGTAAGGGTGAAACGGTGAGGTAAGAGCTCACCAGCAGCCCGGGTGACCGGGCTGGCTCGGCAAACCCCATCGGGAGCAAGGCCAAGCAGGAAGAAGTCCGTGCCGAGTCCTCCGGGATGCGGCCGGCGCGAGGCGTCCCGTCTCGCACCAGCTTCCGGGTCGGCTGCTGGAGACGCCGGGCAACCGGCGTCCTAGAGAAATGGTCGCCGGTCGCCTGCCGTGAGGATGGGCGACGACAGAACCCGGCTTACAGGCCCACTCCAGTCCGGCCGTCTTCCGGTCAGACCGCCTCCCGGGCGGCGCCGTGGCCCGTCGTGCGCGTCGCGACGGACTCGTCCCGACCGCGACCGTCGGCGAGTTCACCGCGTTCCTGCGCATCGATGAGCTTCATGAGCTTGGATATGCAGAGCGTGTTGATGCTCACACGCAGCTGCTCCGCCTCCGCCTTCAGGGTCTCGTGCAGTGACCGAGGCATGCGCACGGTCACCACCCGCTGCGTCTCGCGTTCGGACGGGTGGTCGCGTTCCCGGGTGCGGAGCGTGTCGAGCATTTCCCGGATGCGGGCGTACTGGGGGGAACACTCGAATCGCACCAGGGCGTCGGCGTCGCCGAAGGTGCGGCGCACGATCCCATCGACTCCGAGCACCTCCCTGAAGAACACGACCCACTCCGGGTCCATCGCATAGAGCCGCTCCGCCACCTGGAGGACGGCCTGCGCGGCGTGCTGGGGGCTTGGGGGGGATGCGGAGAGTTTCTGCACGGGCATCGCGTCACCACCGTCGATAAAGAGGATCTCGGGGTCCACCTCCGCGCGACACCACCGGCGACGTCGCGGGAAAACCGATGGAACTGTTGGCACGCAGTCAAGTCGCAGCCTGAAGTGCAAGCGGCACAATGACTTCGGACGAAAGCCGGGCAGCGTCCTCTTTTGTGGGCAACGCTGCCCGAATCGGGTCAGCGAGTGGCCTGCCCAAGAAGCAGGCAGGGCAGGCGAGTCGCATTTCCCAGGTGTCTCTG
>DNLZ01000467.1 GCA_003488325.1 Planctomycetaceae bacterium | reverse complement strand
GGCGCGGCCCGCACGCTGGTCGGCCGAGGCGCGCGATACCGGACACAGTTCGAGCCGCGGCAGGCCGGTCGCCGCATCCACCACGAGCCGACGCACCAGGCCCGCGTCGACGACCGCGGTCACGCCGGGAATGGTGAGCGATGTCTCGGCGACGTTCGTCGCCAGCACGATCCGTCGGCGGCCGGTGTCGGCGAGCGCGGCATCCTGTCGCTCCGGCGGCAGATCGCCGAACAGGGGCACGAGATCGTGCCCGCCCGCGCGAGCGACCTCGGCGAGGGCCCGCTCACACCTGCCGATCTCGCCGACCCCGGGCAGGAACACGAGCACGTGACCCGCCGTCACCTGCAGGGCGTCCGTCACGCGACGCCGCACGAGGACGTCGAGCTCGTCGCGCTGCCCGGACCTCTCGTACCGCACCTCGACGGGAAAGAGCCGACCGGGCACGTCGATCACCGGGCAGCCGCCGAGCAGCCGGGCCACCGGGCCGGGATCGAGCGTGGCACTCATGACGACCACGCGCAGCAGAGGACGCAGCTCGCGGAGGCGCACGAGCAGCCCGAGCACGAGGTCGATCTCGATCGAGCGCTCGTGAAACTCGTCGAGCACGACGGCCGACACGCCGTCGAGGGTCATGTCGTCGTCGAGGCGACGCAGGGTCACACCGGTCGTCTCGACGAACAGCCGGGTCTCGGGACCGACGCGGCTGTCGAATCGAACGACGTACCCCACCTCCCCGCCGAGCTGCACACCTCGGAGTCGGGCGATCTGCCCCGCCACCGCCCGGGCGGCCAGCCGGCGCGGCTGCAGGAGGAGCACCCGCCCCCGATCGGGAAGGTCGTCGAGCACGGCGGCGGGGATGAGCGTGGTCTTCCCCGATCCGGGCGGCGCCGTGACGACGACGGCCCCGCCGCGCGATGCCTCGACGATCCGGGGGAGGTGTTCGTCGACGGGGAGGTCGGGGCGCACGTCGCTCATGCGGCATCAGGCTGCGGGAGCCATCGGGCCCGCGGCACGGCACCGTGCCAGAGGGGGCCATACCCGGCCGACATCAGCCCTCTCGGAACACGAAGTAGACCGCCCCGCAGATGCACAGGGCCGCCCAGAGGTAGTTGAGTCGCAGCGGCTGCCGCATGTAGAGGACCGCGAACGGCACGAAGACCGACAGGGCGATCACCTCCTGGAGGATCTTGAGCTGCCCGAGCGAGAGTTGCGTGTAGCCGATGCGATTGGCCGGCACCTGCAGCAGGTACTCCGCGAGGGCGATGCCCCAGCTGACGACGGCGGCCAGATACCACGGCTTGCCGTCGAGATCCTTCAGGTGGGCGTACCACGCGAAGGTCATGAAGACGTTCGACAAAGAGAGCAGGAGGATCGTCTGCAGGATGACGGACATCGGACGGGTGGCCGTTCAGAGCGAAGGCGGTGCCTCCTTGAAATGGATGCGTTTCCCCGGGAGGGATGCTCGTGAAAGCATAGCGACACCCTCCGCAGGGCACTCCGGGGCAGAGCCCTCGCGCGGGAATCCGGTATGCTCTCGACCATCGGAACTTCCGTTCCATCGTCATCCCCGTCGAGGAGTTTGTCTCGTGTCCGAGCCATTGTCCGAGGCTGCCGGCTGTGCCCTGCTCACCAAGCTGTTTCGCGCGCGGGGCTACTCCATCCGCCGGAACGTCTCCTTCCGCGAGAAGGGCATCTCGTTCGACATCGACGGCTGGGATGCGAAGGCCCGGGTGGGATTCGAGTTCCTCTCGAGCGAGAAGGACGATCACGACGACCTGTCGCTCGAGGAGTTCGAAAGGCTCAAGGACGCCGAACAGCGGGGTGAACTCTTCATCTTCGTCGTCGACGAGGTCGAGCCTTTGTCCGCGGTGGCGCTGCGCGACGCCGCCGAGTCGTTTCTCGACGACGTGGCTGCCGCGCGAAAACCACGCCGTGCCTCGGCAGCGCGCCCTGCGGCCACGACCAAGCCGGTGGGCCGTTCGGCCGGCGGTCCGCAGAAGCGAGGCGTGAAGAAAGCCGGGAGCGCCAAAGCCCCGAAGAAGGCGGCGAAGCGGGGCGTGGCATCGGCCGCCAAGAAGCCCCGTGGTCGGACGTCCGGCCCGGCCAAGGCTGGGACGAAACGGCGAGGCGCCGGGGCATCGCGGGTCGCCGGTCGGAACGCCCGGTGAGTCGCGGGACCGCCCCTGCCTGAGGCGTTCCCGGCCCTCCCGAGTCCTTCCACCGCCGTATGGCCGTCAGCCCGGCACGTCGACCGCGCGGCGAATGCTGTCCCTGGCATCCTTCCATCGCCGCCGGACGGTCCGTGGCGACCAGTCGAGCGCCCTCGCCACGTCGTCCTGCTCGAGCCCGAGATACCAGACCAGCCGAAACACCTCGCGCTCGTCGTCGGGGAGTCCGTCGACGGCTGCATGGAACGCCTCCCACCGTCCTCGCAACGGGTCGGGTCCGGTGGACGGATCCGCCACCTCGTCCACCAGGAACACCGCTTCGTCGCCATCCAACCGCACGTTCGTCCCGTGGTTGGCGGCGTACGACGTCGGCCCTCCGTGCCTGCGTGCCAGATCGAGCAGTTCCCGCTGCACCTGCAACGCCATCAGTCCCATGAGTTCTCGCGCCGTGCGCGGCACCGTATCGCCCAACGCGCGATAGAGCCGGAGGGCCGCGTTCTGCGAGACGTCGTCCGTGTCATCCCAGCGGCGCACCCTCGCGAAGCCGCCGAGCAGCCTGTGGGCCAGGGCGCGGAGCCGCCGATCGCAGGCCTCGAGGATCCGCTCGCGGGCCGAATCGTCACCCGCGGCGAGCTGCGCGAGGCATTTCTCCACGGTCCTCGCGAGCGTGTCGGACTCGTCCGCACTCATGTCTGGAGTATAGGAACGCATCGAATGCGTCCAAAAACGCGAAAAACAAGGCTTCCCATGACAGCGTTGCGACCTCCGTCATCGACTCTCTCACGCAAAACTAACGCTTCCAGCGGCATCGATCGACGGTTACCCTGCCCGGAGTCGTCCTTCCGCGGCGGAACGATCCTCCGGCCGACCGGGGGCCGTCTCGGCCCGACAGCCCCAACCCGCACCATCATGAACGCCACGGTCTTTCCCATGCGAGCGGACGTGAAACAGTCGGCCTCCAAGTCCAAGGCGGGTGCCGGCCAGCTGCCTGCCCAGCGCATCCTCGTCGTCGACGACGAGGACGATCTCCTCGAGCTCGTCCGCTACAACCTCACGAAGGAAGGCTTCGAGGTGGAGTGCACGGGCACCGGCGAGGAGGCGCTCCGCTCGGCCCGACGACAGCCGCCCGATCTCATCGTGCTCGACTGGATGCTGCCGAACGTCGACGGCCTCGAGGTCTGCCGCCGCCTCAAGGGCGACTCGAAGACGCGCGAAATCCCGATCGTGATGCTCACCGCCAAGGGCGAGGAGTCGGACATGATCGTGGGTTTGGAGCGCGGTGCGGACGACTACATCGCCAAGCCGTTCAGTCCGAAGGTTCTTGCCGCCCGGGTGCGCGCGCTCCTGCGACGTCACGAGGCCCGCCGCCGCGAGCAGCTCGAGACCACGATCGAGGTGCACGAGCTCGCCATCCATCCGGGACGGCACGAGGTGATGCTCGCCGGTCAGCCGCTGGAGCTGACCTACACGGAGTTCGCCCTGCTGCAGTTTCTGGCCAAGCGCCCCGGCTGGGCGTACACCCGGATGCAGATCGTCGACGCGGTGAAGGGGGAGGATTATCCTGTGACGGAACGGTCGGTCGACGTCCAGGTCGCCGGCCTCCGCAAGAAGCTCGGCGCGTACGGGACCTACATCGAGACGGTCCGTGGTGTGGGGTACCGCTTCCGGGCCTGACACCAGACTTCGGTCATGCCCCGCACCAGCCTCCTCTGGCATCTCTTCGCGGGCTGGTGTTCCCTGGTGGCGGGCGTGCTCGTCTGCTGCTACTGGCTGGCCTCGGTGCGGCTGGCGGACCTGGCCGACGCGGCCCAGCGACACCGTCTCGAGGAGGTGGCCCGGACCGTGCTCGACGGCGTGCCGGCCGGTGAGACGCCCGCTGACGACGCATTCGTCGAGCGGGCACGGAGCGTGCTCGGCGGGGCGCCGGTCGTGGTCGAGTTGCTCCGCCCCGACGGGGGCCTCCGGGTGCGCGCGGGTCAGGCCGGCACTGCCGCGGA
>DNLZ01000461.1:10761-12493 GCA_003488325.1 Planctomycetaceae bacterium | reverse complement strand
TCGCCGAACTGCACCCGGTAGAAGGCCGTGTAGAGGTCGAGCGTGCTGGTCTCCGCGGTGTTCTTGAGCACCGGGCCGAAGAGCGACTGCTCCTCGCCGATGTTGTAGGCACCCCAGTATCCGATTTCGTGGTATCCCCAGACGTAACTCAGTTCGGTGCGAAGCTGGGCGACGTTGGTCTCGTCGAACCAGCTGTCATTGAGGTAGTCGTACACGGCACCGCCCTGGAATCCACGTCCCTCGAAGGCCCGGGTGAAGAAGCCGGTGGTGACGAACACCTGGTTGCGTGCGTTCGTCGTGAGGGTGCCGCCCGTCGGCGTGGTCAGGACCGTCGGGTTGAAGTTCGACTGCGTGGCCCGTGCGCCCACCTGCCAGCCGATCCCGAATGCATTCCAGAACGGCAGGGCCCAGTTGACATACTCGTTCGTGCCGTAGTTGCCGTTGATGCCGAGGTCGGTGCTGTTGGTGAACGACATCACGCCGGCGCTGGCCGTGAAGTCGCGGTACCACCTCCAGCCGTAGTACGGCTTGCCGAACTGCCGCAGCCACGTGCAGATCCGCCCATGGTGCTGGAAGACGGGCAGCTGGCACTCGTCGTCCTCGCAGGCGTAGGGGTCGTCGTAGAACGACTCCACGTGGTAGTAGGCCGGATAGTCGGAGAGCATCTCGCCGGAGCCGATCGCATCCCCGAGCATGGGGTCGAAGCCCGCGTCGTAACCCGAGCCGAAGCCGGAACCGGGCATCATCATCCCGTCCGACAGGTCGCCGCTCGCGGGCGGCATCGTGATGATCTCGGTGCCTGCGAGCGAGCCGGCAGGTCCTCCCGCGCTGCGGGCGTCCGCCGCGGTGCCCGACTCACCGGTCGGGGTGGGCAGGCCGTCCACCGTCGGTGGCCGCTGCGTCCGGGCCATCACCGACGGGATGCCGTCGGCGTTCATGGCGAGCCGCTCCGGTCGGCCGGCACGGCTGCTGCCGGCGGCGGTCCAGCCCGGCGCGGGCTGCCGACGCGTGTCGGCCTGGGGCGCTCGCGTGAAGTCGCGGTTGAAGAACGAGGCCATGCCCGTCGGGGTGAACGGGTTCGAGGACGACAGGTTGCCGAAGGTCGTGCCGCTCCATGGCATCGGCGGTGCCGTCACACCGCGCCGGAGGGGCGCGTACTGGTCGCCGCGGGGCGCCGAGGGCAGTCGTGGCACGTCGGCCGGAAGCGCGACCGATGCGGGCGGACCGAACGGCGGCGTCTGCGATGCGGTTCCGACCTGGGGCGGTGGCCCGAGGACCGCGTCCGCCGGGACCCGTGGTGCCTCGCGGACGACCCCCGCATCGACAGCCGGAGTGCCGGCGGGGACGCTCGCCACCGCCGCGCGGTGCGGCGTCCACTTGAGCGCACTGCTCGCGGCCTCGTCGGCACCCGCGAGCGATGCGGCGGCAAGGATCGGGCCGCCGACGAGCACGGTGGCCAAGCTGGTGTGGGGGCGATGGGCGAGTCTCATCGGTGGATCCTCCGCGGGTCCGCGCCAGATCCGACCGATCTGTCGCGAGAGCCTGTTCGACCGGGAGAATCTTCGGCATCCGTGCGAGCCGAACTTTCGCCAAACTCGGCGCGATCGCGACGCATCGCCCAGGTTGCCCAGGCTGCCGCATGGGCCGTGTCGCGCGAGGGCGTCGGGCGACCCGATGCGTTCCAGTCAGCCGCTCGGGGCGGCGCTTCGTCGAGTGCTCAGTCGAGAGCTTG
>DNLZ01000461.1:10128-10441 GCA_003488325.1 Planctomycetaceae bacterium | reverse complement strand
CTTGAGCGAGGTCCGCGACCAGGTCGTCCGCGTCCTCGATGCCGCAGGCGAGGCGGATCATGTTGTCGGGAATGCCGAAGGCCCGGCGTTCCTCGGGCGCGTAATTCCAGTAGCTCATCACGAGTGGCTGCTCGATGAGCGACTCCACGCCGCCGAGGCTCGGCCCGATCCGCGGGATCCGGACGCGGTCGATGACCTCGGCGGTGGTGCGCCAGTCGGCGGGGCCACCGTCAGCCCCGCGGAGGAAGAAGGTCACGAGTCCACCGCCCCCGCGCATGGTGCGGCTTGCGAGGTCGTGGTAGGGGTGGCTGGC
>DNLZ01000461.1:2775-9758 GCA_003488325.1 Planctomycetaceae bacterium | reverse complement strand
AGGCCGTTGGCGTTGTGGCGGTCCATCCGCAGGGCGAGCGTCTTGAGACCGCGCTCGAGGAGGTAGGCGTTGTGCGGGGAATTCACGCTCCCCATGATGCCCCGCAGACGGCGGACCGGTTCGAGGTGGTCGCGGGAGCCGATCACCGCCCCGGCGAGCAGGTCGTTGTGGCCACCCAGGTATTTCGTGGCCGAGTGCAGGACGAGATCGACCCCCGCCTCGAGCGGTCGGAGGTTGTGCGGCGTGCAGAGCGTGGCGTCGATGAGCGTCAGCACGCCGTGCCGCCGGCCGATGTCGGCGAAGCGTTCCGCGTCGATGATGCTCAGGTGGGGATTCGTCGGCGACTCGCTCACGAGGAACCGCGTCCGGGGCGTGATCGCCGCCTCCATCGCGTCGTAGTCGCACGTCGCCACCTCACGGAATCCCACGCCGAATCGCGTGAGGTGTCGCCGGCAGAACTCGCGGCTGCGGTGGTAGCACTCGTCGAAGAAGACGATCTCGTCGCCCGCGCTGACATGCGGCATGAGGACGCCGACCAGGGCCGCCATTCCGGTCGCGAACAGCACGGCATCCTCGCCCCGGTCGAGTTCGGCGAGCTTCCGTTCCACCACCTTTTCGCCGGGATTGCCGTAGCGGCCGTACTCCTCGCGCGGCTGCTCCTCCTCCAGGAAATCGATGATCGCGCGGGTGCTCGCGAACGTGTAGGTCGACGCGGCGAAGATCGGGTCGGTGATCGCGAAGCCGGGCTTCTCCCTCGCCTCGCCGGCATGCACCGCGGTGGTCGAGGGGCCGGGTTGACGAATCGGGCCGACGCCAGCACCCATCGCCGGAGCCGTTGCGTCGGTCGGCTCGACGGCATTCTTCGGGGGCATGCAGCACGTCCGGACACGCGAAAAACCGATTCGGTCCGATCGAGTCTAGTCGGGGTGCCGAGGGCCGACAAGAATCGGTGGAGCGTACGGTCCGTCCGTCGGTCCGCCTCGCATCTGACGCAATGCTTCCCCGGATGAACCGCCATCGATGTCCCGTCCGCTCGTCCCGCCTCGGCGGGTGCTCGTCAGCGTCGCGTCGCTCCTGGCCGCGATCGGCCTCGTGCGGTCCGGGCTGCTTCAGATGGTCGCCGGCGCCATCGTCGATCAGGCGGTGTGCAACATCATCACGCTCATCCTCGCTTTTTCGGCTCTTGTTTCGCTCCTGCTCTGGTTCCTGCGAGAGAGTGGTCACGCTCCCGGGTTGAAGCAGGCCGTGGGCTACGGCCTGCTGGCCGCCATCGTCGTGGCGGTCGGGATCTTCCGCATCGAGGGCGTCTCGGGAGACCTCGTGCCGCAGGTGATGTTTCGCTGGAGTCCCTCGCGCGACCGACTGCTGCCGCGGAACGACCAGACCGGTGCGGCGGTTCCGTCGGAGCCTGCGGGCACCGCGTGGGAGGAGACCCCGGACGACTTCCCGCGGTTCCTCGGTCCGGGCGGCGGCGGTGGAATCGATCGGCCCGTTCTCGACCCCGACTGGTCGGCGCGTCCGCCCGAGCGTGTCTGGCGGCGGGCGATCGGGGCCGGCTGGAGCGGTTTTGCGGTCGTGGGGAACCGGGCCGTCACGCTCGAGCAACGCGGCGAGGAGGAGATCGTCTCGTGCCACGACGCGGACACCGGCCTTCCTCTCTGGCAGGTCGCGGTGACCGCGCGGCATCAGACCGTGCTCGGCGGCATCGGTCCGCGTTCGACGCCCACCATTCGCGACGGCGTGGTCTACACGACCGGCGCCACGGGCTGGCTCCACGCGATCGAGGGTGCGACCGGCCGGGTCGTATGGCGACGTAACGTGATCGACGACCTGGGCATCGACCCCACTGCCCATGCGGCGAGCGTCGCGTGGGGACGGTCCGGTTCGCCGCTCGTCACCGACGACCTCGTGATCGTCCCCGGCGGCGGCCCGCTGAAAAAGCCGCCGGTCGATGGCAGGGCCGCGATCGCGGTGGCTGCCTATGAACGGGAGACCGGCACGCGGCGGTGGACGGCGGGTGACGCCCAGATCAGTTATGCGACGCCGGTGCTGGCCCGTGTCGCCGACGTCGACGTGGTGATCGCGGTGAACGAGGCGCAGGTGGCGGCCTACGATCCGGCCGACGGTGCCGAACGCTGGTCGTTCGACTGGCCCGGGCATTCCAACTCCGACGCGTCGTGCTCGCAACCGCAGGTGCTCGACGGCCGCCGCATCTTCATCTCGAAGGGGTATGGCATCGGCGCCGCGCTCTTCGAGATGGCAGACGCCGCGGGTGCGGGGCCCCCGGCCTTTGCGCCGCTCTGGTCGCGGGCGAATCTGCTGAAGACGAAGTTCACCAACGCGGTGCTGCACGACGGGCATGCCTATGGCTTGTCCGACGGCATCCTCGAGTGCGTGCGTCTTGCCGACGGGAAGCGTGCCTGGAAGGGCGGCCGGTATGGGCAGGGCCAGGTGCTCCGGGTGGGCAACCTGCTCGTCGTGCAGGCCGAGGACGGCGCGGTGGTGCTCGTCGACTGCGCGAGCGACGCGCAGCGGGTCCGCGGGACGATCGCCGCGCTTGTCGGGCAGACGTGGAACAACCCCTGCGTCAGCGGCGATCGTCTGCTCGTGCGCAACGCCGAAGAGGCCGCCTGCTGGCGGCTGCCGATTCAGTCCGACCGTGGCACACCGACGACAGACGGCACGGATCCGTCGCGGGAAGCCGCCGGGGATGGAGCGCCATGAGCACGCGCGAGGGTTCAGCTCACCGCCCCGCGCTCGCCGGCCGCACGGTGCTCGTGACGGGCGCCACGCGGGGGATCGGCCGTGCGGTCGCGCTCGCCCTCGCCTCCGACGGAGCCCGCGTCGCCATCCATGGCCGCGACGCGGTCGCCGCCGCGGAGGTCGTCGGCCAGCTCGCGCGGGACGATCGTCATGCCGGCACCTTCCTCCACGACCTGTCCGAGGCGGACCCCGCAGCCGTGGCGGCGGACGTGATCGCGGCCGTGCCCGCCCTCGACGGTGCGGTCCTCGTGGCGGGTGTCGACGTCCTCACCGGTGCCGCGGCGACGTGGTCGTACGAGCGGAAGCTCGAGGCGCTGCTCCGCGTGGACGTGACCGCCACGATGCTGATGGCCCGGGCCCTCGGCCGTGCCATGGCGGCCCGCGGCGGCGCGATCGTCACGATCGGCTGGGATCAGGCAGAGGTCGGCATGGAAGGGGACAGCGGCGAGCTGTTCGCGGCCTCGAAGGGGGCTGTCATGGCGTTCACGAAAAGCCTGGCGTGCTCGCTGGCACCCGCCGTACGGGTCAACTGTGTCGCACCGGGTTGGATCCGCACCGCCTGGGGCGAGCGGGCCAGCGACGCCTGGCAGCGCCGGGCGGTGCGCGAGAGCCTTTTGGGCCGGTGGGGCGAGCCCGACGACGTCGCCGCGACGGTGCGCTGGCTCCTCTCGCCCGCAGCCGCGTTCATCACCGGCCAGGTCATCGCGGTGAACGGCGGACTCCGTCGCGGGCCGGAGTGATCGACGCGGCTGGGCGGAGACACCGGCGTCACGCACCCGTCGACCATGCAACCAGAAAATGCCCCGGCTTGGGCGAGCGAGGCGGAGTGCTCGCCCAAGCCTCTGGGGCATCCTTCTGGAAGGAATCGGATGCCGCGGCCCCGTGCCACGGCATCCGCTGAAACGGGTTACTCGGTGCGCACCATCACGAAGCCGTGGTAGGCCTCGTTGCCGTGCTCGCCGATGTCGAGGCCCTCGATCTCCTCCTTCGAGTCGACCCGCAGGCCGACGACCGCACGCAGGACGAGCCAGCAGATTGCGGAGACGACGGAGACGTACGCACCCACCATGACCACGCCCACCAGCTGGGCCACGAGCTGCTTGGTGCCGCCGCCGAAGAACAGGCCGGCGTAGGGGCCGCCCACGGCGGCCATGCCCATCGGCGTGTTCGCCACGGTCGTCGACAGGTCACTGGTGGTGAAGAGACCCACGCACAGCGTGCCGAAGATTCCGCACACGAGATGCACGCTCGTCGCACCGACCGGGTCGTCGATCTTGATCCGGTCGAAGAAGAGCACCGACAGCACCACGAGCACGCCCGCGATCGCACCGATGATCGCGGAGCAGGTGATGTTCGTGAAGGCCGCACTCGCCGTGATGCCCACGAGCCCGGCGAGGCACCCGTTGAGCGTCATGCCGATGTCGGGCTTGCCGAGGAGCAGCCATGCGGTGGCGGTGGCCGTCAGCGTCGCCGCCGCCGCGGCCATGTTCGTGTTCACGGCCACCTGGGAGGCGAGCGCCCCGCCGTCCGCGGCGATCCCGAACGTGCTGCCCGGATTGAAGCCGAACCATCCGAACCAGAGCACGAGGCAGCCGATGAAGGCGGCCGTCATGTTGTGGCCGGGGATGGCCTGCACCTTGCCCGTGGACGAATACTTGCCGATGCGCGGACCGAGAATCGCCGCGCCGGTGAGGGCCGCCCAGCCGCCGACGGAATGCACCGCCGTGCAGCCGGCGAAATCCCAGAAATTCCAGTCTTTCGCGAGATACCCGAAGCCCCAGATCCAATGACCCGTCACCGGGTAGATCACAAGCGCCATCAGGAAGCTGAAGAGCACGAACGTGTGGTACTTGATCCGCTCGGCCACGGCTCCGGACACGATCGTGGCGGCAGTCCCCGCGAAGACCAACTGGAAGAAGAACTTGGTCCACAGGGGGACGCTGGCCCACGAAATCGCGCCATACACGCCCTGATACTTGTCTCCGACCGCCGGGCTGTTGTCCGCACCGCCCACCATCCACGCCCCGGAATTGCCGAAGAACGCGCCATCGCCGGCGCCGAACATGATGTCCCAGCCGAAGAGGAAATAGGCGAGCGACGTGGCTGCGAAGACGACGAAGTTCTTCGACAGAATGTTGACGCAGTTCTTCGCCCGTGCGAACCCGGATTCGACGCACCCGAAGCCGAGATTCATGAAGAACACGAGCATGCCGCAGACGAGCACCCAGACGGTGTCGGCGGCGACCCAGAGCTTGGGCACCATCTCCTCCACCGTGGGCGGTGGCGGCGGCGGGGCCGCAGCAGCGGTCGAGGGATTCTCACCCTCGGCGAAGGCCAGCGGCAGTGACAGGTCGCCGGGACCGAAGAGCACGATGGCGACGACCGCCGTCACCACCCCCCACCGCATCATGCGTGCATTGAACATAGGATCCGCCTCATTCTCGGTTGGAAATCGAACGCGAACACCTCCAGTGACCGACACCACGGGCACGGCCTCCAGCCGCGCCCTTTCTCCGCCTTTCCCAGATTGCAAATCGCGTGCCAGCGGAGGGCGAGCGTCGTCACAGCGAGAGAATCCGACGTGCGTGGAGCCGTCTTTTGTGCCGTGTTTCCCGGTGTTTTTTGCGTGCGGCGGCTTCCCTCATCGGGAACTCACAAGTCCGCAGCGCGGACACACCGGCTCTGTCCCGCCCGCCCGTTGCCTGAGCAGACCGTGATGCCGGAGCGGGCAGTCGGCCGCTCAGAACGTCACCACACGCTCGGGAGGCGAGGGTGCGTCGCCGTGCGGGGCGCCCTGGTGCGCGAGATGGTCGTCGAGCAGACCCACCATGCGGCTCGCGTGCGGCATGCCCGCCAGTTCGAGAAAATTGGCGAGCAGCCTGAAGCCATGACGGGTGAGGATCGACTCCGGATGAAACTGCACGCCGTGCACGCACTGTCGCTCATCCGAGACGGCCATGATCGTGCCCTCCTCGTCGTGGGCGACCGCGACGAGCCCCTCCGACAGCGTCGCCGCGTCCACCACGAGCGAGTGGTAGCGACAGGCCGTCATCGGATCCGGAATGCCGGCGAAGAGATTGACCGCATCGTGGCGCACCCGACTCGTGCGGCCATGCACCGGCTCACGCGCACGCACGATGGACGCCCCCCGAGCGGCGGCGATCACCTGATGGCCGAGACAGACGCCGAGGATCGGAATGACGCCCGTGAAGGATCGCACCGCGTCGACCGAGCAGCCCGCCTCCGCCGGCGTGCAGGGCCCCGGCGAGATCACGAGCGCCCGCGGATGAAGCCGGTGGAGGTCGGCCACGGTCGCCACGTGGCTCGGAACGACCACGACGCGGGGCCCCAGCAGCGAGAGGTGGCGTGCCAGGTTCCACGCGAAGCTGTCGTGGTTGTCGATGAGCACGATCATCGCGGTGCTTCCGGATCGCCGGCGCGCACCGCGGCGAGCACCCGCAGCAGTCCCTCCGCCTTGTGAAGCGACTCGGCGTGCTCGGCCGCCGGATCACTCGCCGCCGTGATGCCGCCGCCTGCCGCGAAGGTCACCCGCCCGGGTTCGACGACGAACGTGCGGATGAGCAGGTTGAAGTCGGCGGTGCCGTCGAAGCCGATGTATCCGAGCGAGCCGCAGTAGGCACCTCGGGCCACGCCCTCGAGCGACGAGATGATCTCGCATGCGCGCCGCTTGGGCGCCCCCGTCACGCTGCCGGCCGGGATCGCGGCCTCGAAGGCGGCGAGCGCGTCGAGCCCCGGTCGCAGCGTGCCCGACACGACCGACACGAGGTGCTGCACGTAGCGGTAGCGCTCGAGCCGGCAGAGGGCGTCGACCCGCACGCTCGGCGGGGTGCAGACCCGCGCGAGGTCGTTGCGCACGAGATCGACGATCATGACGTTCTCGGCCCGATCCTTCTCGCTGGCCTCGAGATCCTCGCCGGCGTAGAGATCGGCCTCGGGGCTGGCGATGCGCCGGCGCGTGCCCTTGATCGGGTGCATCCGCACGGAGCGGCCCCGCACCTGCAGGAAGCGTTCGGGCGACATGCTCACGATCCAGCCCGTGCCCATGTCGAGGGCTCCGGCGAAGGGGGCCGGGTTGAGGGCGTGGGCCGCGGCGGCGAGCGTGTGCGGGTCGACCGACGCATCGACCACGAACTGCTGCGCGAGGTTCACCTGGAAGATGTCGCCCGCTCGTACGAAATCGATGCCGGCGGCGACCATCG
>DNLZ01000461.1:1536-2404 GCA_003488325.1 Planctomycetaceae bacterium | reverse complement strand
GGGCCCGCCCACGTGCGTCGCGGGCGACGCGACGCGCACTGCCTCACCCGCGGCCCGTCCGGCGGGTGGCCGGGACAGCGCGGTGAGCCAGGCTTCGAGCCGCTCCATGGCGCGCTCCCGCCGCGCCGCGCCACCACGGCCGGGAAGCCCCTGCGAAATGAACCAGCCGCGACCGAGCACATGGTCGAAGGCGAAGACGGTGTCGTAGACGTGCAGCGACACGAGTGGGGTGGCTGCGAGGGTGGCGGCCGGAGGCGCGAGGCCGATCCGCAGGAGTCCGTAGTCGTACGAGATCGCACCGGCGATGCCGCCCTGAAACGGCGGCAGTCCGGGGATCGTCGGCGTGGCCAGGTCGGCCAGGATCGCGCGCAGCCGTGCCGGCATCTCCGCCACGGCGGTCGGCCGGGCATCCCGATCCACCCGCACCGAGAAAAGTGGATCGGCCGCCACGAACGAATACCGCCCCAGACGAGGCGCCACTTCGCCGGCGGAGCGATCGCCGTCAGGTCGGCTCGATGCCCGTTCGTCGAGCACCGCCTCGTCCGGGAGCGCGCTGTCGAGGAAGAGGACGTGCGGCAGGCCCGTGCACGCGCGAAACACGGTCTCGGGCCCGACCCCGGTGGCGGCGTCGGCAACGAGGCCTCCCGAGGCGGTGAAGCGATGGCCGGCGAGCCACGCGGGCCAGCGTGACGCGAAGCGTTCCCCAGCCCGAGGTGCGGCCGCCGCTTCCGGGGTCGGACTCATGGCAGCGCTCGGGGGTTGGACGCGAGCGGCGCCGAAGCGTCGCGGGCCACGGCCGCGGCGGCTGCCGATGGGCCGTGGCCGATCTCGGGCTGCGTGAGGTGACCCCAGTCGAGGGCCTGGTCCT
>DNLZ01000461.1:954-1130 GCA_003488325.1 Planctomycetaceae bacterium | reverse complement strand
GCGAGGCGATCGAACAGTGCGAACGGATCACGCGACTGCTCGTGGATCCCGGCACCGACGACGTGGATCACGCCCCCCTCGGCGAAGATGCGGAAATTCGGATCCCGGATCGCCGCGGCCAGTCGGTCGAGGGTTTCCTGGCCGTGCGCCTGCGGCCTGCCGGCCCGCAGGGTGAC
>DNLZ01000461.1:452-575 GCA_003488325.1 Planctomycetaceae bacterium | reverse complement strand
CGAGGTCGCACTCGCGCACGCTGCTGCGGGCCCAGTGGATCACCTCGGTCGTGAGCACCGATCGAATGCCGATCTCCTGACAGAACCCGATCAGCGCCACGTTCACCCCGGCGGAGTCGACGT
>DNLZ01000461.1:0-144 GCA_003488325.1 Planctomycetaceae bacterium | reverse complement strand
GCGGAGTCGACGTCGGTGAGCTCCGTGAGATTGCCGATCCCCATCATCATCTCGGCAGCCGGGTGGCGACGACGCACCTCGAGGTAGCGGCCGAGGCTCGCGGCGAAGCCGAATCCGATCGGCTCGAGCACCGGATCGAGCCGG
>DNLZ01000143.1:3729-3887 GCA_003488325.1 Planctomycetaceae bacterium | reverse complement strand
CCGGTCACCGCCCAGCCGCCGCAGGGATGGGGCGGCCGGCCGCTCGCGCCGACCGGTCCCGAGGCGCTCGACTATTCCCGCATGGTCGCGCCGCCGCCGGCCACCGTGGGCCAGACCGCGCCCCTGCAGGCCGTTCCGTTCCAGCCGGGGCCGGGTGG
>DNLZ01000143.1:3245-3371 GCA_003488325.1 Planctomycetaceae bacterium | reverse complement strand
CGGCATCGTGGGCCAGGCCGACCCCAACCAGCCACCCGGCTTCGGCGGCCAGGGTCTCGGTCCGGGGTTCGCCCAGCCGGGTCCGCTGCAGGGCTTTCCCGGTGGGCCGGGCGCCGCCCAGCCCGG
>DNLZ01000143.1:465-2940 GCA_003488325.1 Planctomycetaceae bacterium | reverse complement strand
GGCGCCGCCCAGCCCGGCGGGCTGGCCCCACCGGGTGCCGTCCCGAACTTCGGCGACCCGCTCCAGGTCTTCCCCGGCAGCGAGCCCTACGTGGTCGTGGACGTCGATGCCGAGGAGACGCAGACCGGCCGACTCATGATCGGTGCGGGCGTCAACTCGAATGCCGGCCTCGTCGGCAACATCGTCGTCGACGAGCAGAACTTCGACATCCTCCGGCTGCCGCGCAGCTGGGACGAAATCCGCAACGGCACGGCGTTCCGCGGTGCGGGGCAGCGGTTCCGGCTCGAGGCCGCGCCCGGCACGCAGCTGCAGCGGTACATGGCGACCTTCCAGGAGCCGTATCTCTTCGACACGCGGATCGGCATGTCGCTCTCCGCCTCGTACTACACCCGCTACTTCTTCGACTGGGCGGAGGCCCGCACCGGCGGACGCATCGGCTTCGGTTACCAGTTCGCCTTCGCCCCCGACCTCTCGATCAACGCCGGGTTCCGTGGTGAGAGCGTGGACGTCTTCGACGCCCGCATCCGCGCGCCCGACATCGTCAACATGCTCGGCACGAACGGCGTCTACGGCTTCTCGGCCGGCCTCATCCACGACACCCGCGACAGTCCCTTCCTCCCCACGCAGGGTCATCTCGCCAGCTTCGAGTTCGAGCAGGTGATCGGCACCTTCGTCTATCCGCGCGGCGTGCTCGAGGGCCGGCAGTACTTCCTCCTCAACGAGCGGCCGGACGGCTCGGGGCGGCACGTCCTCTCGGTCGGCTCGGTGCTCGGCATGAGCGGCCCCAACACGCCCGCCTACGACAACTTCTTCGCGGGCGGCTACAACACGATCCGCGGCTTCACCTTCCGCGGTGCGAGTCCGCGACAGGCCGGGCCGAACGGCGCGTTGGCCGTCGTCGGCGGCCCGTTCCAGTGGCTCAACACGATCGAGTACATGTTCCCGATCACGGCGGACGACTCGCTGCGCGGCGTGGTCTTCACCGACGCCGGCACGGTCGAATCGAACGTCTCGATCAACAACTTCCGTGTCGCCCCCGGCTTCGGCCTGCGGATCACGCTGCCGGCGATGGGCCCCGCGCCGATCGCGCTCGACTTCGCCTTCCCGGTGGCCTACGCCCCGTTCGACAGCCAGCAGCTCTTCAGCTTCTTCGTGGGATTCGCGCGCTGACGCCGATCCGGAGGGCGCAGGGACCATGGCACGTTCGAGAAGGGTCCATCACATGAGGAACGTGCCCGTCTCGACCGTCGCGGCCGAGGGCCGTCGCGAGCGCATCCTCGTCGTCGGCACGCGCTACATCGGCGACACCGTGCTGATGATCCCGTTCCTGCGCAATCTCAGGCGGGCCTTTCCGCAGGCCATCATCGATTTCCATGCCGAGGGCGCGGCCCGACACATGCTCGCGGCCTGCCCCTTCATCGACTCGTTCATCATCCGCCGTCGCGTGACGGATGGGTCGGGAAAACTCCGGCGAACACTCGGCGGCATGGCCGGGGAGGCCCTCGCATTCCGCCGGGCCGGCTACACGCGTGCCTACCTGCTCAAGTCGGCCCCATCGGCGGCGATGCTCGCGCTGCTGGCGGCCATCCCCCATCGCGTCGGCTTCGCCCGTGGCCCCAACCGCATGCTGCTCTCCCGCACGGTGCCGGTCCGCGCGGGGCGGCATCAGGCCGATCTGTACCTCGATCTCCTTCGTGCCGACGGGCTCGCCGTCGATGACGGGCACAACGACAACTGGACCGTGCCGGTCGCGGCGGCCCGCGTCGAGTCGCTCCTCGGTGTGGTGCCGGCCGGCCGACCGATCGTCTTCCTGTCTCCGTGCGCGACGAACGCGCGGCGGAACTGGCCGAGCGAACGATGGGCCAGGACGCTCGACTGGCTCGTCGGGGAACGTGGCTGCGAGGTCGTGCTGGCGGGCAGTCCGCCCGACGCCCCCGTCCACGCCGCCATTCTCGCGGGCATGAATCCCGAGCTCGACGGGCACGTGCACGATTTCTCCGCGGCGCTCTCCCTGCCGGAGGCGGCCGCGTTGATCTCCCGGGTCGACCTGTGCCTGGGGATCGACACCGGCCTGCCCCACCTGGCCACCTCGTTCGGCGTGCCGACGGTGCGGCTCTTCGGTGGCAGCGATCCGGTGCGCTGGGGCATCTGGCGCGGCGAAGGGGAAATCGTCCACGCGCCCGCTGGCGGCGGCCGTGATCCGATGCGCGGCATCGAGGTCGGTGCGGTGTGCGACGCCGTCGAGCGCGTGCTCGAGGAGTGCCTCCATCGACCACGCGACGGGCGCGACGGTCATCCCGCGGGAGGTGCCACCGCGGACGCGGGCCTCGCGTCCGCCGGGGTCGCCTGATTTCCGTCGGTCTCGCCCACGATCTGCCCGGCAGCCGCACGGCCGGCCACGAACCCGCTCGCCCAGGCCCACTGGAAATTGAATCCGCCGATCCGTCCGTCGACGTCGAGCACCTCGCCGGCGAG
>DNLZ01000143.1:0-145 GCA_003488325.1 Planctomycetaceae bacterium | reverse complement strand
TGCAGGCCGGGACACAAACGGCTCTCCATCGCGTCGAGCCGCACCTCCGCGAGGGGCACGCCCCCGGCCGTCGCCTCGGCGACCGTGAAGCCGCGGTCCCCGACGACGGGCAGAGGCGTCGCCGCGACGAGCGCCGCCAGCCTCC